>JAZSDJ010000109.1:0-8425 GCA_045531105.1 Eubacteriales bacterium
ATAATAGTAGAAAAATAAAAATAAATTTGATATAATAAAATTGATATATTAAATTAACATTTGAGATAGGGAGAAAATATGAAAAGAGTAATAAGAAGAGGGGTTTTTGAGACAAATAGTTCAAGTTCTCATAGTTTGACAATTAGAAAGACCAGTAAAGCCCAAGGCGACATAATCGACGACGACGCATCCTTTGAAATTCGCTCGCCTTTTGCAAAGGTTGTTCAAATGCTCGGCTTAATTGACAACGCCGAGAATGACTTTTTAGGTATGGCACGCTCAATGGATAGCACAGGCGATTCAGCCGAGGTAAAGCAGGCAATTATTAATCGATTCAAGGAAGAATATCCAGAGGTCTTTGAGGGCGTTGATGGTGAGACAATTTCAGCCAAAGAGCTTGCACAGAGACTTGCTCCAATTGTTTCTCTTTGTGATTTTGATACTCTTGAATTTTTTGATAGCTTTGAGAATAGTTTTGTTTACACCTTCTACTATATGGATTCAGTTAATAGAACTGCCGTTTTGAGTTTTAAGGAAAGAATGCTCAATGAGTTTTGCAAAATGGAAGGCTTGACAATGGAGCAGGCGATGGAGCAAATTGAGTTTGAGGCATTTGGAAACAAAGAACTCAAAGAGATTTTGAAAGACGAGGAAACAGCCCCACAAAAACTCAAAGAACTTTTAAATGTGCATTTTTACTTCCGTCACGACTTTGAAAAGAGTGGTGAAAAGGACATTCTTGCATTTGCAAAGAAATTTATTTATACCGACCTTCAAAGGTTTAAGGAAAATTGCAACGGAAGAATTCCTTGTTGCTTGTATTTCAATAACAGTTGCCTTGACGAATGTTATTGTGGAATGGAAAGTTATTATGAAATCACCAAAAAACTCAAAATAGATGAATACACAAGCGATGAGGAAATGCAAAAGAAGGTAGAATTTTTCTTGTCAAGAAAATCAAAAATTGTAGCAATCGAAAAATATTGTGGCTACATTTTTGAAAAAACAGGAGAAATCTTTTAATGCCAAGAAATTTACTTGCTAATTATAGAAACGGGAACTACATAGTTAGGCTTTATGCTGACGGCACAAAAGAAAAAATAGCGCCAATGGGCGAATTTGTGGCTGAATTTCCCGATAGCATAGACTTGAAAATTACAAATTATTGCGACCAAAATTGTCCTATGTGTCACGAAAAGTCAAACACTTCGGGCAAGCACGCAAATCTTGAAGCCGAATTTTTAAAAACTTTGCAAAAAGGCACAGAACTTGCAATAGGTGGAGGAAATCCTCTGTCGCACCCAAACCTTGTTTCTTTTCTTGAAAGAATGAAAAAACAAGGCATAATTTGCAACCTTACAATCAATGAAAACCATTTGACTAATAATAAAGAATTTTTGGAAAATCTTATAGAAAATAAACTAATCTACGGGCTTGGAATATCAATTCAAAAGTATAATTTTGAGATTGTTTCTTTTGCAAAAAAACACAAAAATACAGTTCTTCATTTGATAAATGGAATTTTCAAAGACTATGATGAAATTGCAAATCAAAACCTCAAAATCTTAATTCTTGGCTATAAGAAATTTGGTAGGGGATGTGCGTATTTTAGCCCCGAAATTGAAAATCAAATGAATATAACAAAAGAACGACTTGACGACATTGTTGGCAAATTCAAAATTGTATCATTTGACAACCTTGCACTTGAACAATTAAATGTCAAAGCCCTTGTATCAAAAGAAGAATACGACGAAATGTATATGGGTGATGATGGCGAGGGAAGTATGTATATCGACCTTGTTGAAAAAACATTTGCAAAAAGTTCAACAAGCACACAAAGATACGATTTGAAAGAAGACATAAAATCAATGTTTAAAACAATTCGCAAATAGATTTGGTCAAAATTGCCAAATAGGAGGAAATATGATAATTGATTTTTCAGAAAAATTTAAAATGATATTCGAAGTGAGCGATGACGGCGTTGTAACCTTGAATGAATTTGGTACACTATGCTATCAGCGAACACCAATAACCGAAAAGAAATATTGTCAAATAGCCGATGTCCATATAAATGGAGAAAACCCCGACGACCATCACGGAGCGAAACACACAGGCTCGTCAAGTACATTCTCACTTAAATATAAAAACCATATTTGCGAAGAAAATGAGTACGGAAAACTCATAAAATTCTATCTTTGCGATAGCAAAATGGAAGTCGTTGTTAACTATCAGTTGTACAATGAAATCTCGGTTGTAAGAACTTGGACAAGTGTCACAAATACAGGAAAAGACACACTCGGCCTTGAATATGTTGGCTCTTTTACATACACAGGGCTTGAAAACAATTCTCCATTTGTCTATATTCCTCATAACACTTGGTGCAGAGAGGTGAACTGGAAAAAACAAAGCCTTTCCGAACTTGGTCTTGATAGAACAAATCCGTATTCAATTAAGAGAATTAGCCTCTCAAACACAGGAACTTGGTCGGCAAAAGAATACCTTCCAATGGGAGCAATTAGCGACACATCTAACACTCTTTTGTGGCAAATTGAGAATAACGGCTCGTGGCACTGGGAAATCAGTGACGCGTCTGATATGCTATACCTAAAATTGAGTGGACCAACCGAGCAAGAAAACTGTTGGTATAAAGAACTCAAAGAGGGTCAAACCTTTGAGAGTGTTAAAACTTGTGTTGCAGTTAGCGATAACTTTGAAAATGCACTTTGCGAACTCACAAAATATAGAAGAAAAATTTTCAAAAATAACAAAGAAAACGCCACACTCCCCGTTATTTTCAACGATTATATGAACTGCTTATGGGGTGACCCTACGGAAGAAAAACTCTTGCCTATAATTGATAAAGCGTCAGAACTTGGAGCAGAGTATTTTTGCGTTGACGCAGGTTGGTACGCAGATGGCTATTGGTGGGATTCTGTCGGAGAATGGCTACCTTGTGACTGGCGATTCCCACACGGAATAAAATACATTTTAAATCGCATAAAAGAAAAGGGAATGATACCAGGGTTGTGGCTCGAAATAGAAGTTATGGGTATTGTTTGCCCTATGCTCGATAAATTTGACGATTCTTGTTTCTTTATGCGCCACGGAAAAAGAGTTATCGACCACGGAAGATACCAACTCGATTTTAGAAGCGAAAAAGTACGCGACCACGCAACAGCCGTTATAGATAGATTAGTCAACGAATATGGTGTAGGTTACATTAAAATGGACTACAATATCGAGGCAGGCGTTGGAACTGAGAACAACTCCGACAGTTTTGGCGATGGACTTTTGGAGCATAACAGAGCATATCTTAAATGGCTTGATGAAACAATACAAAGACACCCCACACTCATTATTGAATGTTGTTCAAGTGGCGGTATGCGTATGGATTACGCAATGCTTGAAAGAGGACACTTGCAATCAGTAAGTGACCAAGAAAGTTATAAAAACACTGCTCTTGTTTCCTCAAATATGGCAACTGCAATCTTACCAGAGCAAGGGGCAATTTGGTCATACCCACTCGCCTCAGGTGACGAAAACGAAACAAGTTTTAATATGGTTAGCACAATGCTCCAAAGAATCCACATAAGTGGAGAAGTTGCAAAACTTTCGCAAAAGCAACTTGATGAGATAAAAGAGGGAATTGCACTTTATAAAACTTATCGTCACAAAATTCCTACTTTTTTACCATTTTACCCGCTTGGACTAAACTCTTATACAAGCGGTTGGTTATGCGCAGGTTATAAAGCAAGCGATGACGAAAAATATATCGCCCTGTGGCGATTAAATGCAAAAGAGGACGAGATTTTAGTCCCACTTGACGAGAAAGAAACACCAACTATTTTGTACCCGTCAAACTCAAAATGTACTTTGACTAAAACAAACGATGGAGTTTTGATAAAACTCCCCGACAATTATTCTGCAATAATCTTCAAAGCATAAAAAAAGGCATCACAAAGCGTGATGCCTTCTTTGTTGTCAAATTTTATTTCTCTGCATAAATTACAGTAAGGTCAGGGTGAAGTTGAAGCACAGACGCAGGAACAAAAGGTGTGATAGGACCATAACACGCCTTTTGCATAATGTCCTTTTTGTTTGCACCATTAGCGATAAGAAGAACTTTTTTCGCTTGCATAATAGCGCCAATACCCATAGTTACAGCACTTGTTGGAACATCGTCTTTTGATGCGAAGAAACGCGCGTTTGCTTCGATTGTTGAAGGGTCGAGTGAAACTTGATGCGTTTCTTTTGTAAAGTATTCGTCAGGCTCATTAAAACCAATATGTCCATCAAGACCGATTCCCAAAAGTTGAAGGTCGATTCCACCGAGTGACTCAATCAAATCGTCATATCTTTTGCACTCAGCCGAAAGGTCAGAGGCGCAACCATTTGGAACGAATGTCTTGTTTATATCAATGTTGATTTTAGAGAATAGATTTGTATTCATAAAATAGCGATAACTTTGGTCGTTTGAAGCATCAAGCCCAACATATTCGTCAAGGTTTACAGAAGTGACACCTGAAAAATCAAGTTCACCATTTTTACAAGCATCAGCGAGATTTTTATATGTTCCAAGAGGGGAAGAACCAGTTGCAAGGCCTAAAATGCAGTTCGGCTTTTCTTTAACTTGATTTGCAATAATTTCTGATGCGATTTTGCTAAGTTCTTCGTAATTTTCAACAGTAATAAATTTCATAAATAATCTCCGTGTATCATAAATTTTTAGCGCAAACCAAAAATGGTTTTAACACCTATTAGTATAGTTTAATTTTGACTTTTTGTCAAGAAATAATGTCAAAAAGAACCACACATAATATATTATTCTATAAATTACACACAAAATAACATAATAAGTGCGACAAATTTCGACAAAATAGTTGATTTATACAACAATGTATGCTAAAATGTTTTATATTTAAGTAAATTTTAAGTAAGGAGGGCAAAATGTTTAATCTCACGCATATTCTTTATATGGTGATTTCGGCAGTGATCAGCGTAGGCTTGTTTGTGTTGTTTCATTACACGATAAAAACTGAAAAAGGAAAAACCTATGTTTTAAGAGTATTCGCTATAATCACAGTAGTTCTTCATTATAGTCCTCTTTGGGTTGATTTTTTTACAACGGGTAGCGCAGAGGCATCGTCTGTAATGCTTCTTCCGATACACCCTTGTAATGTCCTTATGTGGCTACTTTTGATAGTTTCTTTTATAAAAAACAAAGAAAGCCTTGTTGGAAAAACTCTTTCTGAATTTGTTTTCTGGGGTGGAACAGTTTGCGGAACTATTGGGATTGTTATAAACGAAAATTTCGGAAACAATCCAACTCTTGCCGACTATGATGTGTTAAAAGGAATGCTCAGCCATTCCACAATGCTTTTTGGTGCAATATACCTTCTTGTTGCAGGATTTATTAAAATAAGAGTCACTAATGTTCGAAGTGTTGCTTTGGGACTTTGCCTTTTCGCCGTGGACGGACTGATAATCAATGGTCTTTATGCAATATTTAAACTTGACCCCTGTAACTCAATGTACCTTCTTGAAATTCCATTCGCTAATATTCCTTGGCTTAATACATTGACAATAGGAATTATTGGCGTACTTGTTTGTTTCGCTGTAACATCAATTCACGAGTGGCTCACATTGCCAGAAGAGGAAAGATGGTACAGTACATTGAAATTAAAATTCCATAAATAAGGAGATAGAAAATGAGAGACTTATTCTTTAAATTATTTGAAGAGTCACACTTTGACTCTGGAATTAAAGTAACTGCGGGTTCACTATCGCACATATTTTATATGGTGCTTATCATCGGTGGAATAGTTTTAGGTTATTTTCTTTTGAGAAACAGTACAACAGAAAAGAAAACAAATGTAATGAAAATACTTGTATATCTTCTTGTAATTTCTTACATATCCGACTTTTTTGTACACGAATTTGTCTATGCAGATTATGACGAATTTGGAAATTTGGTTTCCGCAGGTGGACTTAATATGGATAAACTACCATTCCATATATGCACCGTGCTTTGTCCGATCGTTGCATTTGTTCAATTCAACAAGAAATTCCACAAATTCCTTGAACCTGTGGCAATCCTTGCAATCCTTGCTCCACTTATGTACTTGGGATTCCCTGCAAGTATTGGTGATGCAGAGCCTTGGTGCTATCAAGCGGTTCAAACAATGTTCTATCACGGAATATTGCTCGCATGGGGTGTTCTTACAATCGCACTCGGACTTGTAAAAATTGATATTAAAAAATGTTGGACATCGGCAATCTTGCTCGGTTGTGTAACACTTTGGGCAAAACTCGGATGCATTTTGCTCGACCACAACTGGTTCTTCTTAAAAGAGGACGCATTCTACATAGGACTTGTAGAAAAGGGAATAATCCCACAATGGCTTCTTATGATTATAAACCCTGTTGTGTTCTTCCTCGCAGTTCTTGCACTCTACGGAATTTATCACCTTGTAATGCACATAAAAGCAAAAAAGACCACACCTGTGGCTGAAATCGACTAAAAACAAAGGACTGACAATGCGTCAGTCCTTTATTGTTTAAAGTATAACCTTTATTGAGAAAACATTTTCAGTTCCTTGCGCAGAAATCTGTCCACTATGAAGCGTTACAATTTCCTCAGCAACGCAAAGACCAATACCGCTTCCTTCTACACTTGATGCCCTTGCTTCATCCGAACGATAAAAACGCTCAAAGCAACGATTCAAGTTTCCTTGTTCTACATTTGATGCATCATTTTCAATGGTTAAATGAATTCGTTTTCCAACAAGAGTTAAAGAAAGATTTGTATAACTTAAAGCATATTTACTTGCGTTTTCCAAAAGGGAAGAGATAAGTTGACGGATAAGCGCTTCATCACCAAAAAATTCAATCCCGTCGTCGATATTATGGGCGAATTTTCTTCTGTCTCTTGTCAAAACAGGCTCAAAAAGTTGGCAAACCTCAATACAAGCCTTGCTAAGTGAGAATGAACTTTGTTTCGCTATTTTAGCGGATTCATCAATACTTGCAAGAGAAGAAAGATTTTTAACCATATTTGTCATTCTTACAACTTGCTTTGAAATAGACGCAGTGTATTCATTTCCGCCTTCTGTCATTTCAATGAGTTCATTATTTGCAGAAATTATAGTAAGAGGTGTTTTGAGTTCGTGACTCGCATCAGAAATAAATCGCCTTTGCCTTTCATAACTTTCAGCAATCGGCATAACAACTCTTGCGGAAAGGAAAATAACAAGTAAAAAAACGATTATAGCGACACATATCGCACTCAAAACACTTATTGAAAGAAAATTCTTTACAGTTTCAAGTTGGCGAGTCCAGTCAATGAAAATTACAAGAGATTTTTCTTTATCAACAATGAAACGATAAGATTCGTAGTAGCCATTGTCTTCATCATGAGAAAACACAGCCTTTGCAATTTCGATTGCCTCTGCCTCAGTAAATGTCGAAATGTGAGTTGTGTCAGCAATCACATTATTTTCCAAAAACTTAACAGAGAAGTATCTTGTTTCAAATGGCGTTTCAATAGTTATGTGGTCAGGCGTTGGAATGAGTTCCTCGGTTTCTTCCTCACTTGAACTATTTTCGTCCTCTATGCTTGAAGAATTTTCATCTTCCTTGGTGCTTTCCTCACTACCTTCGGAACTTTCTTCGTTGCTCGAAGAAGCGCTTGAAGAAACCTCATCTTTTGGCTTTGAAGGCTTTTGAGGTATAGGCTTAAAGTCGGGAGCGAAAACACCATCATTGTAACTCAAAATTTGCAAAATATCGTCTGCGTTATCAGTTGTTCGCTTGAAATTGATAACATTGATAACGCTTATAAGAGCGCTCAAAATTATTAATACAATAATCATTGTGATAACTACAAAGCGAATTCGCAGTTTTTTAATCATTTGGCTTCCTCCAACCTGTAACCAACACCACGAACTGCTTTGATTGTATGGTTAGAACCAATAGTTTCGAGTTTTTTACGAAGCGATGAAATGAACACCCAAACTACATTAATTTCAGCCCCAGAGTCAGAACCCCAAATGCTTTCCATAATCTTTTCAGTAGACAAAAGCATATTTCTGTTCTTAATAAGGTGTTCCATAAGTTTAAATTCTTTGCTGGTCAAACGAACCTTGCCGTTTGCACAGAGTTCAAAGTTTTCACTGTCAAGTATTGTGTTGCCTATTACAAGATTAGAAACAGTTTCACTTGTTCGTCTTGTAAGCGCTCTCATTCTTGCCAAAAGTTCTTTGATAACAAAAGGCTTAGTCAAATAATCATCAGCACCAGCGTCAAGACCGACAACCTTATCGTCAACCTCCGCTTTTGCAGTAAGTATAAGGATAGGAATGTTATTTCCACAAGCACGCAATTCCTTAACAACAGAAATGCCGTCCATTTTAGGCATCATTATATC
>JAZSDJ010000002.1:0-6005 GCA_045531105.1 Eubacteriales bacterium
ATATATTTCAATGAAAATATGCCTATAAAGGCAGAAACTGAACTTTCTGATAAGTATCTTATTGATAATGCGTTTTCATTTGAGGCTGGTTCTAAAAATGGAAATAAAAACAACTATCTCAAAATTAGAGTAGAAGCAAGAGACTATATAGTTGATGAAAAAGCAAGAACAGCAACTCTTACAAAACATGGTGTTGAAAAAGCGGAGAGATATTTTGAACTTGATGCTAATAATTCCAATGCATCGAAGGACGAGTTTGATGAAGACTTTAATGAAAATCTTTTGACTTCACCTAAAAATTCTGAACTTAACCATCATATTCAAATCGCAATAAAGGCTCATGGTATTATGCAAAGAGATACCGACTATGTTATAAGAGATAATCAAGTCGTTATCGTTGATGGCTTTACTGGCCGTCTTATGCCAGGCAGACGATATAATGATGGATTGCATCAGGCTATTGAGGCAAAAGAACACGTAAAAGTTCAGAAAGAAAATCGCACAATAGCAACCATAACATTCCAAAACTATTTTAGAATGTATAAAAAACTCTCTGGAATGACAGGAACCGCTTTGTCAGAGGAAATGGAGTTTAGAGAAATATATGACCTTGATGTAGTTGAAGTGCCAACCAATAAACCAATGATTAGAAGAGATTATAATGATGTGGTTTATAGAACAAAGGCGGGCAAGGACAGAGCAATCATAAAGCAAATCAAAGAATGTAGAGCAAAAGGACAACCTGTTCTTGTAGGTACTGTTTCTGTTGAAAAGTCAGAGTTATTATCGCAAAAACTTAAAAATGAAGGCATTCCTCATAATGTTTTGAATGCAAAGCATCATGAAAAAGAAGCAGAAATAGTTGCACAGGCAGGTAAACTTGGCGCTGTAACAATATCTACTAATATGGCTGGTCGTGGAACCGATATTATGCTTGGAGGAAACGCCGAGCATCTTGCTAAAAAAGAACTTAAAAAGCAAGGCTATGATGATGAAATAATTGCTCTTGCGACAGGTTCTTCTCAATCCGTTGGAGAAGATGTTTTAGAAGCAAGAAAACTGTTCTCTGAATATTATGAAAAGTTTAAGCAAGAAATTGCACCAGAAGCAGAAAAAGTAAAAGAGGCTGGCGGACTTTTCATTATAGGTACAGAGCGTCACGAAAGTAGAAGAATAGATAATCAGTTAAGAGGTCGTTCTGGAAGACAAGGTGACCCTGGTGAGTCAAGATTTTATCTTTCATTTGAAGACGATCTTATGCGTCTTTTTGGAAGTGATAGAATAATAGGAATCGTTTCAAGACTTGGTCTTGACGAAGATACGCCTATTGATGCTAAAATTCTTTCGGGAACTATCGAAAACTCTCAAAAGAGAATTGAGTCGAGCAACTTTCAAAGACGTAAGCATGTGCTTTCTTACGACGATGTAATGAATCAACAAAGAAATACAATTTATGCTCAAAGATCAGAGGCTCTCGAAGGTGCTGACTTAAAAGAAAAAATTCAAAAAATGATTGTTTCCACAATAAAAAATGCCGTTGAAGAACATACATTTGGGGCAAGAGAAGATTGGGAACTTTCTGAATTGAAGAATAAATATTTAGGCCTTATTTGTTTTCCAAATGATTTCGAAGACGAAAACATTAAAAAAGAAGAAATTGTTGAACTTTTGACCGAGAGGGCGCTTAAACTTTGGAAAGAAAAAGAAGAAATTTTTGGAGAAGAAGGCGCAAGAGAGATAGAAAGAGTAATTCTTCTTAGAAATGTTGATGAAAAGTGGATGAATCATCTTGAAACAATGGAAGACTTACGCGATAGCATTTCGCTTCAATCATATGCTCAAAGAAATCCTATCAATGAGTATAAATTGGCAGGGGCAGACTTGTTCGATGAAATGATTATGTCAATCCGTGACGATACAGTAAGACAAATCCTTTCTGCACAACAAATGAAAAAGCGTGAACAAGTTGTAAAAGCGAACAGCGAGGGTTTTGCTTCTGGACCTAATGGACAGAAAAAACAAGTTCAAGCGCAAAAGCCAGTGCGAGTTGAAAAAGTTGGAAGAAACGAACCCTGCCCTTGTGGAAGTGGAAAAAAATATAAAAAATGCTGTGGCGCAAGCCAAAGCGGAGAATAAAAATGGGATTTGGAATAATGCTTATAGGGTGCTTTATGCTCCTTCTTGGGTCATTTACAACCTTGGCACCCTTCACATATGTTCTTGGAAGTGCAATAGTTTTATATTCGCTAAAAGAATTAATAAAACAAAATAAACTTTTTCTTGCTACAATGGTTTTAAGTATTTTAGAGTTTATTTTGGCAATGGTGAATATGTTTATTTATGTTTTGTCAAAATCACAAAATCTTGTAAATGTATTTTCAACCATATTGCAGGTCTTTAATCTTGCGCTTTGTGTTGTTCTTTTGACCGCTATTTTTGTACTTTCAAAAGAGGTTGAGTTGCCTTCTATTCAGCGAAAGGTAATAATCGCCTATATCTTTGCGGGAATATATCTTGTTTTCATTATTCTTGCTAATACTGTTTTCAAAGGAAATTCCATTGGTATGGAAAGAGTATCAATAATCGTCTTTTTTGCACAACTTTTATATGTCGGTTTGACTCTTTTGGTGGTCGCAAATTCATATATGAGAATTTGTTACGAAGATGATGTTGATATGGATAAGAAAACAGGAAATGCACCCCTTGACTTTCTAAATGATAAATTAAATGTGGCAATGACACCAAAAGAAAAGAAAAATATTGAAAAAAACAAAGGAGAGAAGAAATGAAAAAGAGATATTTTATCTTGGCATCTTTATTTCTTTTTAATCCAATCGTAAGTATTTTCGATATTTTTCCAGATTTCATTGGATATTTTCTTTTAATGAAAGCCTTTTCAGATGCATCTTATGTTTATGATAACGCATCAGAAACTTACGATGCCCTTAAAAAAATGGGACTTATTTCTGTTTTTAAGATGGCATGCTTGATTATTTTGCCAAACACTGATGCTACAATGGCTCTTGTTTTCTCGTTTACATTTGCTATCATAGAAGTAATGTATGGAATAAGTGCATTCCAAAAACTCTTTGATACAACTTCGTTTATTTGTTTGAGATGTGATGAAGATAGATATGTTTCAAAGAGTGAGAAACTCAAAAAATTTACAGTTGGTTTCTTCATAACACGAATTGTATGTGCAACTGTACCTGATTTCTTTACTTTGTTTTTGAGCGATCCTCAAAATGCTTGGAAGGTAAGATTTAGAACACTTGCATTTATATTTACTGTAATAATTGCATTGATTGTTGGAACAATATGGCTTGCAAGATTTATATCTTTCTTTAAGAAAACGCTCACAGATAATGTAAATCAAAAAATAAGAGATGCTTTCGTCGAAGAAATGAAAGATCGTCAATCGGTTTTCTTTTCAAAAGATTTTATATTTGCCATAGGAATTATAATTTTTTCTATGATTTTTGCAATAGATTTTAGCATTGATAATGTCGATTTGCTCTTCGATTTTTTGCTTGCACCGCTTGTGTTGATTTTTATAGCATTTCTTCGAAAAAAAGGTCATATTAGCCTTGGAAAAATTGAAAAGAATTTAATAGTTTTGTCAATTACTCATTTTGCAATATCTGTTGCGAATGTTATTTTATATGCAAGATTTTTTGACAAACATTTTTCTACAAGTGTACTAAGAGCGGAAAGTGCGAAGGCGGATTTTTTGCCAATTAGAATACTTACGATATTTGAATCTGCAAATTTTGCTTTAATTGCTATTTTGCTCGTTTATATTGTAAAAAAATATGCCATTAGAAGAATAAAAGAAAATCCTAAGTTTTTCTCTGAGTACAGTATAGATGGCTTTTTAAAGGATTTTTCAAAAACAACTTTAAACAAAAACAGGCTTGTTTCAGTTCTTGCAATTTTGTATGCTATTTCGTCAGTTATTTATGTGATGATTGTTCCATATAGAGAAGCATATGTGGTCTTCAATATGTTTGTTGGAATTTTATTCTATATTTCTTTTATACACTCGTTGTCCTATATAAGTGATGAAATTTTCAAAAAAATATTAAAATATTCGTAATAAAAAATGCCTATCACAAGATAGGCATTGATTTTTTTAAAATTAATTAAAAATTCTATTGAATATTTAAAAAAGTAGTGCTACAATGTACTCGAAGAATAGAATTATAACAGTTGGAGAAGTTATGTCTAAACAAATAGATATGCTAAATGGTGGAGTTGTCAAAAAGATACTTCTTTTTACGATTCCAATAATGTTGCAAGGCATTTTACAAAATATATATAACTCTGCGGATCTTGTAATAGTTGGTAAATTTTCTGGCGATGTTGCCCTTGCTTCTGTGGGTGCAACTACGGCAATTTATAATGTTCTTATCGCACTTTTTCTTGGTTTTTCGGCAGGCGTTGATGTTGTTTCTTCTTTTCATCATGGAATGAAAGATAACAAGGGAGTAAAACAAGTAATTGATACGGCTGTTATAATAGCACCAATACTTGGGCTTGTAGTTATGGTGGTTGGCTTGTTTCTTGCCGAGCCGATGCTCGTTTTGATGAAAACACCGACAGAAGATGGTGTTTTAGAAGGTGCTGTTACATATCTAAGAATAATTGTGTGTGGTGTGCCGTTTTCGTTACTATATAATTTTTGTGCCGCTATTTTTAGGACTTCTGGTGAAACTAAAAGGCCATTTATATATCTTGCAATTTCTGGAATTGTAAATGTTATTTTGAATATTGCGTTGGTTGCAGGTTTTCATCTTGGAGTAGTAGGTGTAGCCATAGCAACAGTTATATCGCAGTCTTTGTCAGCAACTCTTATTTTGGTTGATTTGATGAACAACAAAGGACTTTTTAAGTTTTCTTTTAAAAACTTGTCATTTTCTTCTCAAAAATTCATAAAAATAATAAGGATTGGAATCCCTGCTGGTATTCAAAGTTGTGCATTTAACCTTTCAAACGCATTTTTGCAATCTGGTGTAAATTCCTTTGGAAAAGATGCTATTGCAGGAAGTACAGCCGTAGCAACAATAGAAGGGTTAATGTGGGTAACTCTTACTTCATTCCAAAATGCAACAACTACTTTTATTAGTAAAAATGTCGGGGCAGGAAAGATAGAAAGAGTAAACAAAATCTTTTTTACAACAATATCAATGACTGCGGTTTTAGGAATATTTATTGGTATGGGTTGTTTCTTGCTTTCAAATCCGATAATGTCCATATTTATTAGCGATAATCCAACGGCACTTGAATATGCTATGGAAAGATTAAGCGTAACATTCCCGATATATTGCTTGGCTGGAATTATGGGAGTTATGCCAGGCGGAGTAAGGGGCTTGGGTTATAGCACAGCACCATCTTTGATATCTATTTTTGGCGCATGTGGTATTAGAATAATATGGGTATATACTATATTCCAGCGATATCATACCCTTGCGGTTTTATATCTTGTTCATCCTATCACGTGGGTAATTACGAATATCGCTCTTATAGTTAATTATATTATTTGTTATAAAATTGTGAAAAAACGAATACAAGTAAATAAAAAAGAGCAATTAGCATAAAAATAAAACAATTTTAAAAAAAGTATTGACAAAATACAAATAAATGTGTAAAATATAATGCGTGACCGTGGTCACGCTAAGGACCAATAGCTCAGTTGGTTAGAGCAACCGGCTCATAACCGGTTGGTCCGGGGTTCGAGTCCCTGTTGGTCCACCAAATAAAGAAGGTAGGTTTTGCGCCTACCTTTTTTATTTTCATAAAAACGAAATACAGGGACTCGAACGCAGTCGTTAAAAAATCACTCGGGGAGTGATTTTAGACGGTGACCGAAGAGTTTTTTGAGGCATAAATGTTGAATTTCTTATATTTGCCCTCAAAAAATCAAGAACGAAGTCCCTGTTGGTCCACCAAATAAAGAAGGTAGGTTTTGCGCCTACCTTTTTTATTTTCATAAAAACGAAATACAG
>JAZSDJ010000104.1:0-2229 GCA_045531105.1 Eubacteriales bacterium
TGTTATTATAAGTAGGCGCAAATACGAATATGCCCTTGTAGCTCAGACGGTAGAGCACTTGACTTTTAATCAAGGTGTCGGGAGTTCGAATCTCCCCAAGAGCACCAGAAGCACTCTAATTTAGAGTGCTTTTTATTTTTCTAAAAAGTATAAAATAGCAAAATGAACAGAAAAACTCGTTTTAAATACCCTGAAAAACGCAAAAATTTGTGAAAGTTTAACAAAAAGTTGACTAAAAAAAGCGCATTTTTGCAAAAGACTTGATTTTAGACCATTGCGTGTGTTAAAATAGAGATGTAAAAATTTTATTGTTATAGGAGACAAAAACAAAATGAAAAGAATTTTATCAGTAATTCTTATCTGTTTGATGCTTATTCCTTTCTCAATGTTCAGCGTGCTTGCAACAACAGCAACACCAATGGCTAATGAGAAAACATGCACAATAGATAAGCAAAATATCGCAAGTGATGCTTCCGTTGCAGTTTCAAGCGGAATGTGGTGGGCTATTAAAGAGGCTTACTTGAATGATGGCGAAATAAACCAGGTTCACTCTCCAAAGAGCCTTAGTTTCTCATGGAATTTGAAGTTTGGTAAAGCATATGATATCACCAATGTTGATATTTATGTGAATCAAAAAGGACATTGTTCTGCATGTGGTTATGCGCACGATATTTCCATTGGAGGCGGTATAACAAAAGCGGTTCAACTCATTTTGAAAGACGATTTGGGTAAAGAGGTTTTTAAAAGCGAAGAAATTTCACTTGTTGAAACTAATGATGAAGGAAATATAATTGACTTCATGACAGAATATAAATTTGAATTTCCAAAAACAAGTGTTGCAGCGGTTGAAATCGTTGTAAAAATGAACAACCATAATGGCGCTCCAACCTTTAATGAAGTTGAAATTTATAAAGAAGTTGGTGAGCACAACTGGGTTCTCAATGAACAAAAATCGGTTGCTTCAAGTTGTACACAAAATGGTAAGAATGTTTATGACTGCGAATGTGGTGGAACAAAAGAAGAAGTAACTAACAAACATACAGTTGAAGAGTGGACTGTTATTCAACAGCCAACAACTACCGAAACAGGTATGGCAGAAGGTCCTTGTACTGTTGATGGCTGTGGACAGATAGGCTCAAAAGCGCTTCCAAGACTTATGCTTAGCGATAGCGAATTTCCACTTGACCTTTCACGTTTGTCCTTTGTAGAAGATATTAAGACAGGTAACAGACCAGGCGTTGAAAAGGATGGAAAAACATTGATTCCTCAACCGGCAGAATATCCAGAAAAGTTTAACGTATCAGACACACAAAAACCTAATGTAGGCAGTGACTATAACACTCTCTTTGATGGTATTATTGAAACCGCTACATGGGGACCTTCAAACTATTGGTGTGGAACAGGTTGGACTCAAAATGTAATTGTTACACCTGATAATTTGGAAACACCTGGTATATACGACCCTGTATATGAAATCGTAACTCCTGATGACCCAGCAACTGACAAAGACGAAACTGTTTATAAGACAGAATCGTATTTTAGTACTCTTAAAATAGACTTTGACCAAGTTTATACTCTTACAACAGCGGAACTTTATGCTTACTCCAATGATAACCACTTTACGATTGATTTCCTCGGAGCGGATGGTACTGTATTGAAGTCTTTTGATAAACCAAGATTTTCAAATAGCAAATATCAAAGATTGGTTTTCACTGGTGAAGTATACGGAATGGATGTTAAATCCATTGTAATCACTATAAAAAGTGCAAAATGGTCAGGTGGTGTAGGTCTTGCATTTACCGAAATGATACTCGGCGCACACAAGTGTGAATTCAAAACAGAAGACATCAACGCTGGTACAAAAACAGGTTGTGTTACCACTTTCAATGGCAAATGCTTGGTTTGTCAAAAAGATCGTGTTGATGCGAAAATAACACAGCATACATACCAAAAAGACGAAACAGACCCAACCCAAGATAAGATTGTAGAAGTCCTTACAGAACAATCTTGCTATGCAAACGGTATTGTAAAGAAACACTGTTCTGTTTGTGACACTGATGTAGTTGATGTAGTTCAAGCAACTGGTGAACATGTATTTGACTATTCGAAACCTATTTATATTGAAGAAAAACAACTTGACGAAGAAGGCAATGAAATAACAGTAAAATTAGAGCCTAACTGCGGAACACCTGGTATGGCATATGAAAAATGTACAACAGACGGCTGCGT
>JAZSDJ010000165.1:0-3620 GCA_045531105.1 Eubacteriales bacterium
GACGCATTTCTCTAAGCATAAGTCGTTCGGTATGTAATGTTGGTATTTTAGAAAAGATTCTTTTTATTAAATTCAATTTCATATTATTCCCTTTATAAATTTAATCGTTTAGAATTAAAGCGATTGAATACATTGTATCACTAAAAGAACACTTTCGTCAACACTTATTTAAGAAATATTTTCCGTCTTATTATTGATATTATATAAAATTTGTGATATACTTTTAATTGTAAATTTTATTTTTATAGGTGAAATATGAAAAAAATCGCTTTTATAGGTGCAGGAAATATGGCTTCTGCCATTTGCGGTGGAATTATAAACTCTAATATTGTTCCTGCCGAAAACATTATACTTTTTGACAAAAATATCGAACAATATAAAAGATTTTCTTCCCTTTCCATTCAGGCAATCGATATTAAAAATGCAGTTGAATTTGCAGATTATATTTTTCTTTCTGTAAAACCTCAAACTATAAAAGAAGTGCTTGCGGAAATTAAAAAATTAGATTTTACAAATAAAGTATTTGTCTCAATATGCGCTGGAATTACTATTCAGTCAATCGAAATTTCTCTAAACAATGCCAAAATTATAAGAACCATGCCTAACACCCCCCTTCTCATTGGCGAAGGTGTTACTGCTCTTTGTAAAAATGATTTGGTTGAAACTGAGGAATTTGAATTTATAAAGTCAATTTTTGCATCTTCTGGCATGGTGACAGAGCTTCAAGAAGACGAAATTAATCGCATAACCGCTATCACTTCAAGTTCTCCTGCCTATGTTTATTTATTTGCAAAATCCATGCTTGTAGGCGCTGAAAACATGGATTTTAATCACGAAAACACACTTGAAATGATTTGCAAAACCATTATTGGTGCTGCAAAGATGATTCTTGCAGATTCTCGCTCAGTTGACGAACTTATACAAATGGTAAAATCGCCAAACGGCACAACAGAGCGCGCGCTTAATGTATTTGAAGAAAACGATTTCGTCGACATTGTTTCAAAAGCGATGAAAGCCTGTGCTGACAGAGCCGATGAATTGGCCAAAATGAATTAAAGAGGTATATAATGAACGAATTTGACGAAGAATATGAGGTTCAAGAAGAACCCAAAAAGAAAAAATTCAGTCTTTTTAACTTGTTCTATCGAGAAAATAGTAACAAAGAAGAAAATAATATAGATGTGCTTAAAGAGCCTACTGTAAAAAATCTTTTTAAAGTTATGGGACGTAAGTTTGGTAAACTTTTATCTGCAAATATTATATTCATTGTCTGCAATTTTCCAATTTTCTTTTTACTTTTGGCAATGTCTGGAATTCTTGGGGAAAATTCATATGCCCCTTTAAATCCTCAATGGAGCATTTTGGAAGGCGCTTCTCTTTTTGAACAAAGTCCCGAATTACTCACCTATATGAATATATTCGGAACAAAAGTTTCTATCAACACAATTACAACGCCAACCATTGTTTTCTTTGCATTAGGTGCATTGATACTCTTCACAATGGGTTTTGCAAAAGTAGGAACCTCTTATATTTATAGAAATATTGTTTT
The DNA here is from genome assembly GCA_045531105.1 of Eubacteriales bacterium. Classification (GTDB taxonomy): domain Bacteria; phylum Bacillota; class Clostridia; order Oscillospirales; family CAG-272; genus RGIG2000. The sequence goes on from JAZSDJ010000165.1 coordinate 1,550, forward strand.
AGGCGATCCTGTTTTCCCAACTATTGATTTTTTCTATATTATTAAAAGAAATATTAAGCAATCCCTTATCTTTGGCATTATAGATGTTTTATTAATGGCAGTTTTCGCTTTTAATATTTACTTCTTATTATCAAATCTTTCTTCTTTAAATCTTGCTTTATTTATGCTATTGATGACTATAATTATGGCAATAATATATCTTATTGCACGCCAATATGCATATCTTATGATTTTCACTTTTGATCTTCCTTTGAAAAAAATTATTAAAAACTCACTTTATTTTGTATTGCTTGGCATAAAAAGAAATCTTCTTGGATTTCTCTTCACCGTTATTTTAATTATAATAAACATTTCTTTCTTTAAATTATATATGCCTATTGGAATGATTTTACCATTCATTATAACTATCGCCATAATGGATTTCATTGCAGTATATTTTGCTTATCCAAATATAGATAAGTATATGGTTGACCATTCTGATGAACAGGAAATAAACGATGACGAAATGGTTGAAGAAACCGAAACAGATTCCAATTAACCAAAAGGAAAACACCCTCTAAACGAGGGTGTTTTGTATCTTTAAGATACATTTTGCAAAAGTTCGCTTACCGTAACAAATTCATAACCCATTTTTAACAGAACCGGTATTATAATTTCTAATGCTTTTGGCGTATTATATTCTCCACTTACATAATCGTGAAAAAGTATTATATCTCCGTCTTTGGAGTTTTTTATTACACTTTTAGCAATATTTTCTGTTGATTTATGAGTCCAATCATGCGTATCAACAGCCCATAAAACTATTTTCAAACCTTTTTCTCTCGCGATTTGAACAAGGGTTTCATCGTATAAACCACACGGGGGTCTTAATAAATTCAGAGGGCACTCAACCAAACTCTGTACCTGTTTTTCAGTATCTATGATTTCTTTTTCTATTTTTTCTTTTGGCATCGACTTCAAAATATTATGCGAAAAAGTATGATTTCCAATTTCGTGTCCATTTTCTACAATTTGTTTAAGTTGACTTGGGTAATTTTTCGCATTAATTCCTATAACAAAAAATGTCGCCTTAACATCATACTTTTCCAATATTTTTAATATTTCAGGTGTTATTTTTGGATGAGGTCCATCATCAAAAGTTAAAGCAATTCTTTTTCCTGCATTAACATTTGAACTATAAACAACATTTTGTGCATTAACAGGAACAGAAAATAACAAAACAAAAACAAAACACACACAGCAGAGTTTAAATTTTTTCATTATAACACAATTCTTCAAGAGTGCCAAATCTATACCCTTGATTTTTCAACTCAATTATTATATCTTCTAAAATTTCTGCGTTTGTAGATGAAGTTGGATGCAAGAGCATAACTTCTCCGTTATGAATGTTTTCAAGAATTTTTTCTTTTGCTTTATTTGGTGACATTTGCCTACCGTTGTCCCAGTCGGCATACGCGAAGGACCACATCACCGTTTTATAGCCAAGTTCTTTTGCCCATTCTAAGTTTTTTAAACTAAATCTACCTTCTGGTGGACGATAAATTTTAGGCATAGAACATTCGAATTTTTCTTCAAATACATTTTCCAACTTTTGAAGTTCTTTCAAGAACTCTTCTTTTGACGATACCTTACTCATATTTTTATGAGTCGCCGTATGATTAGCAATAATATGCCCATCTTGAATCATTCTTTTAACAAGCGATCCGTTTTTTTGCAAAAGGTTTTCAAGTACAAAAAATCCTGCTTTGACATTTTCTTTTTTCAAAACATTAAGAATTTTTTCTATATTGCCATTTTCATAACCTGCATCAAAAGTAATATATATTACTTTTTCGTTCTCTAATTGATTATGATTTTTATCAATCCAATAAACATCATAATTATCTACAACACTTAAAGTGCTGTCCAAAGTCGGTTGCAAATGATTCTTGCTTCTGATACAATACCAACTTATTTCTTCTAACGCTCCTATTTTTAAGACAAATAATAAACTCGCAAAAATAACTATTGAACATTTTATAATTTTTTTCATTACGTCACCTCTCTTTTGCAAAATTATTATTTGTATTAA
>JAZSDJ010000144.1:0-2400 GCA_045531105.1 Eubacteriales bacterium
TATCAAGCCATATGGAACTTAGCACAGCGGACATTAAAGGCGGACTTAAAGGTCTTGGCTATATTGCAGGCATTATTCTTGTAATGGACATTGTTTTGTTCATTGTTTCTCGCTCTGCGTTGCAAGCGGTAACAAATGCAATGTCAGTATTTGCACTTTCAATGACAAGTTTCCTTACAATATCAGGAGTATTCTCGGGAGTTTTGATTTTGATTGCATTAATCATAAAGGGCATAGGAAAACTAATGAATAGATAAGGTAATGAAAATGAGATTAATTAGAAAAACGCACTTTACAGTATTAGTTGTATTGCTCTTGGCGCTGTTAATGTGCGTGATAACAGGCTGTGGTGAAACAGAGGAGTCTTCAAGCAGTGAAAAAATTGCATTAGAGGCCATAACTCTTGTCGTTGATAAAACAGAGGCGGAAATTGGTGATGTTATAAACATAAGTTTTAAACCTTCACCACAAAATCCAGAGACTCATTTGAACTCAACATATAATCCAAAGCATATAGAATATTTTGTCAGAATAGACGGAGTAGATACAAGATTAACCACTCAGGTTGAAAGTACTACTTATACTATGACAACTTCAAACGACATCATCATATGGGCAAAATATTGCAACCATAGGTCGTTTCACGCTATACCAAGCGATACAACAGATGATATTGTATCAAATTTAGTTACGATAAAAGCGAAAGTCAACAATGTATCAACCGTTGAGGAGTTAAAGGCAATCGCTGGCTCTAATAAAGCGTACAAATTGGCTTGTGATATTGATATGGGTGGGGCAACTTGGTCACCTATCAGTTTTGCAGGTACTTTGAATGGCGATGGTCATACAATTTCAAACTTTGTTTTGAGCGATACAGTTGATAATTTAGGCTTTTTTGGTACTTTAACAGGAAAAATAATCAACACAACATTTTCGGGCGTTACTCTTAATGCAAATAGTGGAAAAACAAGTTTCGGTGTTATCGCAGGAATAAACCAAGGAACTATCGAAAAGTGTACTGTTTATGCAGAAATTTTAACACCTGCATCAAAATATGTTGGTGGAATTGTTGGAACTAACGCAAAAGAAGGCACAGTTAAAGGTTGCTTGAACTATGCAAGCATCACCGCTAACGACTATGTTGGTGGAATTGCAGGCTCGAATGCTGGCGCGTTGGTTTCTTGTACTAACGAAGGAACGATAAACGGCGCATCTTATGTCGGTGGCATAGCGGGTACTTTTTCTGGAACTTGCGACAAAGTAGAAAACAGAGCGGAAATCAGTGCAACAGGTAACTATGTTGGTGGAATTTTCGGCGAAGATAAAGGTCAATCAAAAGACCGCAAAAACCTTGCGAATGTTACAAGTTCGGGCGACTATGTCGGTGGTATTGTAGGTTATAGCGAAGGTGGTAGTTCTGGAAACGAAAACTCTGGTCATGTAACTGGAAGATACTATGTTGGTGGATTCTTTGGTCAAGTCAAAGGCGACATAAGTGGAATAACTAATACAGTAAATGTAACTGGTCGCGCATACATAGGTGGAATTGTTGGAAAAGCGGACGGAGTAATTCAAAACTGTACAAACAACGGAATGTTAACATCACTTGGTACGATTATAGAAGAAAATGTTTCTCGTTCGTATTTGGGTGGTATTGCAGGTTACTGCAAAGGTTTGGAAAACTGTAAAAACACAACAAACCTTGTTGCCTCGGGAACAAAAGTAGGTGGCTTGGTAGGTTCTTGTGCTGGCAATGTAACTAACTGTCAAAACGACGGAGATATAAATGGTGGCGATTTAACAGGTGGAATTGTTGGAGAAATTACAACTGGCACAATATCAAACGCTATCAATAACGGAATAGTTACAGGAAAAAGCAAAACAGGTGGCATCGTTGGCTATACCGCGGGCAACAAAGTAGAGTATTCCACCAATAACGCACCAGTAACAGGTGAAGAAAGCGTTGGTGGACTTATAGGCTATGCGTATTCCGATTTTGAATTGAACGCATCTGAAAACAAAGCGAATGTTGTAGGCAGAAAATGGGTAGGCGGTTATCTTGGCTATTCAAGAAAAACAACTACAATAAGAAATGCAATAAATAACAATTCAGTTATCGCTGAATGTATCGCAGGCGGTATTCTTGGCGTAGGATCAAGCACAACTCTTGACTATTGTGAAAACTACGGAACAATTACCGTAACAGGAACATATATCGAGGACAATGTTGCACGCGCTTACGCGGGTGGTCTTGCGGGTTCTTGCTATGCGATAAATAACGGAAAAAATGTAGTTAACATTTCGGCAAATGGCGACCGCGTTGGTGGCCTTGCGGGCTATGTTGGCTATACTATAATGAACTCCAAAAACGACGGAGATGTATCTGGAAAAGGTCAAACA
>JAZSDJ010000155.1:0-3902 GCA_045531105.1 Eubacteriales bacterium
GGTATCGAAGCGGTTGTATTTGACCGCGGCGGTTATGTTTATCACGGACGTGTATCGGAACTTGCAGAAGGCGCAAGAGAAGGCGGACTTAAATTCTAATTCTCGCCCGCAAGGTTTCGGTTTGTACACTGTTTAATTCACTTAATTAATTAAACAAAGAGGAGAAAATTAAAATGGCAACAAAGATTGACGCAGCAACTCTCGATTTGAAAGAGAGAATGGTTGCTCTCAACCGTGTATCTAAGACGGTTAAAGGTGGTCGTATCGCTCGTTTCACCGCTCTTATGGTAGTTGGTGACGGTAACGGTCACGTAGGCTATGGTCTTGGTAAAGCAGCAGAAGTTCCAGATGCAATCCGCAAAGGAATTGAAGATGCAAAGAAAAACATGATCACCGTAGCAATGAAGGATACTACAATCCCACACGAAGTAATCGGAAAGTTCGGTGCAGGCACCGTGCTTCTCAAACCTGCTTCACTCGGTACTGGTATTATCGCAGGTCAAACTGTTCGTGCAGTACTTGAACTCGCAGGCATAAAGAACATCAGAGCGAAGAGCCTTCGTTCAAACAACAAAACAAACGTAGTTAAGGCTACATTTGAAGGTTTGAAAATGCTCAGAACCGCTGATGAAGTTGCAAAAACTCGTGGCATTGACGCGAGCAAATTGAACTAAGGAGGACCGAAAAGATGGCAAATGTTAAAGTAACACTTACAAGAAGTCTTATCGGTTGCACCGAAGGTCAAAAAGCAACTGCTAAATCTCTTGGCCTTACCAAGATTGGTAAAAGTATCGTTCTCGCAAACGATAAGGTTTTGGCAGGCAAAATCAAGGTTATCTCTCACCTCGTAAAAGTAGAAGAGGCTTAACCCGAAACTGCCAAAAGGCAGAAATTGGTTGAACAAATCAATTACACAAAATCAATTTCAACAAGGAGGATGAAAAATGAAGCTCCATGAACTTTCACCCGCTGCCGGTTCTACAAAGGCGGCTTGGCGCAAGGGAAGAGGTCCTGGTTCAGGTAACGGCAAAACTGCTGGCAAAGGCCATAAAGGTCAAAATGCTCGTTCAGGTGGTGGCGTAAGACCTGGATTTGAAGGCGGACAACTCCCACTTTACAGAAAACTCCCTAAGAGAGGTTTCAATAATAAATTTGGTAAAGAATACGCTATCGTTAATGTTAGCGCACTTAATAAGTTTAGAAAAGGCTCAACAGTTACAATCGATACTCTTATAGAGGCTGGACTTGTTGGCAAGGCTTGTGACGGACTTAAAGTGCTCGGTAACGGTGAACTCAAAAAAGCTCTCACTGTCGAGGCTAAGGTTTTCTCAGCAACAGCAAAAGAGAAAATTGAGGCTGCTGGCGGAAAAGCCGAGGTGAAATAATTATGTTTCGTACTTTGGCTAATGCTTGGAAAGTAGAAGATATAAGAAAGAAACTTCTCTTTACCATAATAATTTTGCTCGTTTATAGAGTAGGAGCAGTATTGCCACTTCCATTCATTGATGGTGGTGTGCTCCAAAACGCATATGGTCAAACAGCCAATCAGGCATTTGGCTTTATGAACATTCTTTCAGGTGAAGCGTTCCAAATGGGAACATTGTTCGCACTCGGTGTTTCACCATATATCACAGCATCCATTGTAATCCAACTTCTCACAGTTGCACTTCCACCACTTGAAAGACTTGCAAAAAGAGAAGACGGAAAAGAAAAAATCGCTCAGATTACACGTTATATCACTATCGCGTTGTCTATCGTAACAGGTATTGGTTACTACGTACTTCTTGCAAAACAACACGGTGCAATCAGAGAAGGATTTAACACAGGTTCTAACTGGATTTTCTTTGCAGTAGTAATCGTGGCATGTTTGTGTGCAGGTTCATCAGTTGTTATGTGGCTTGCAGAAAAAATCAACGAAAAAGGTATAGGTAACGGTATTTCACTTATTCTTTTTGTGAATATCGTATCACGTTTGCCTGTATCTATCGCAAACCATCTCAGCGCAATCATTTCAGGAATCAAAAGTGTAAGACTCAATCCAGCAGGATGGGGCGACTTTATAATAGACCTTGTGTTTATAATCGTTTACGCACTTTTGATACTTGCTCTTGTATGGTTTGTAATATTCATCACTGATAGTGAACGCAGAATTCCTGTACAATACGCTAAAAAAGTAATAGGAAGAAAAATGTACGGCGGTCAAAGTTCTAATCTTCCAATTAAACTTAACATGACTGGTGTAATGCCTGTTATCTTCGCAAGTACAATTCTTTCAATTCCATCTACAATCGCACTTTTCAAAGCTCCTACAACAGACTTTTGGAAAGCGATTTACACCCAACTCAATCCGAGTTCGGGAAGCGCGTGGACATATGCGGTATTGCAATTCATATTCATAGTTGCATTCGCATACTTCTATACAGCAATTTCATTCAATCCAATAGAGGTTTCTGGTAACCTTCAAAAGAATGGTGGCGCAATCCCTGGTATTCGTCCAGGTAAGAACACATCAGACTTTATTGCAAAGGTTCTTTCCAGAATTACACTTTTGGGTGCATTGTTCTTGTCTGTAATATGCGTATTACCTTTACTTCTCCAACTCATTCTTTCACTTACACCAATAGCGGACGTTACATTGGGTCTTGCAAACATCGCGTTTGGCGGTACTTCAATCATGATCGTTGTAGGCGTAATTCTTGAAACAATAAGAGAAATAGAGGCACAGATGACAATGCGTCATTACAAAGGTTTCCTCGATTAATTAAAAGGAGAAAGCCAAATGAGTAAAAATCTCAAACTTATATTCCTTGGCGCACCTGGTGCGGGCAAGGGAACACAATCTGACATAGTTGCTGAAAAATATGGTATTCCTACCATATCAACAGGAAATATGATTAGAGAAGCAATAAAAAACAATACTGAAATGGGACTTGCTGCAAAGTCTTACACCGAAAAAGGAGCGCTCGTTCCTGACGAAGTTGTAATCGGCATTATCGCTGAAAGACTTGCAAAAGACGACTGCAAGAATGGCTTCATTCTTGACGGTTTCCCCAGAACAGTTCCACAAGCGGAGGCGCTTGACAAAATGGGAGTTGATATCAACTGCGTTGTCAGCATCGAAGTGGCGGATGATAAAATTGTTGAACGTATGGGTGGCAGACGCGTTTGCCCATGCGGAGCATCATACCATACTGTGTATAAACCTTCGGCAAAGGGCGAATTCTGCGACAAATGCGGAGAGCGCTTGATAATCCGTAAGGACGATGCTCCTGAGGTTGTAAAGAGCAGATTGGTAGTTTACCATGAGCAAACAGAACCTCTTAAAGAATTCTATGGTAAAAAGGGCGTTCTTACCTTGGTTGAGGGACAAGAGGAAGTACAAGATACTACCGCTTTGACCTTGAAAGCCATTGAGGACGCAATCGCTTAAAGTATGATTCAGTTAAAGACACCCGAGCAAATTGAGATAATGAAAGTCGCTGGTAGAATTACTGGTGAGGCATTACTTGTTGCTAAGGAAATGATTCACGAAGGCGTAACAACCAAAGAGATTGACGACAAAATTCGTAAGTATATCGAGAAATGCGGTGCAAAGCCAACATTTCTCGGTTACGGTGGATTTCCAGGAAGCGCTTGTATAAGTGTCAACGAAGAGGTAATACATGGTATTCCTTCTCACAAAAAGATACTTAAAAATGGCGACATCGTGAAAATCGATGTAGGCGCTATGTGGCATGGCTTCACAGGCGATAGTGCAAACACATTCGCAGTAGGAGAAATCTCAAAAGAAGCACAAGATTTAATTGACGCAACTAAACAAAGTTTCTTCGAGGCTGTAAAAGCAATCGAACAAGCAGAAAATCCACGCATAGGTGATATTGGCAATGCCGTAAGTCGGAGGC
>JAZSDJ010000030.1:0-4584 GCA_045531105.1 Eubacteriales bacterium
ACCCAAAAGATTTTCAGCCTTAACATCAACCATAGCGTTTTCTTCCATAGCCACAGAAGCTCCTATAGCCTCAAAGCCCTTGATATGCTGGTCAATAGGTCGAACACCAAACTGACAACCACCCGGCATAGCAACTCTTGCGTGGTTGAATTTGCCTAAAAGTACGCCGATAAAGTAATAAGAAGCACGCATAAGTTTTGACAAATCATGCTCAACAACATTGGTACGGACATGGGAAGTATCAATTTCCAATGTACTTTTGTTAATCATCTTTATTTCAGCGCCCAAGTGGCGTAATATTTTTACCATGGCAGAAACGTCGCTGATATTGGGAATATTCTCAATTCTGCAAACACCTTCTGCGAGAATAGTTGCCGGAATTATCGCAACAACAGCATTTTTAGCACCGCTTATTTCAACTTCGCCGACTAATTTTTTGCCGCCGTTAATTATGATTTTTTCCAAGGCTAACTTCCCCCTCAAAATCAAATAATCTATCGTTTAAAATTAATAATCACAACAAAAAAGCGTTTGATATATCTGTTTTTCGAGAAAATGCTCAAACGCCTTTAATAGTATAACACAAACCTTTGAAAAATAAAAGAGTAAATTACAAATTTTCCTGTATTTTTTTGTTAATTTTGACGAACAAATGTTTGTTAATGTGTTGACTAAAAATTTGTTTTATTGTATAATTACAAAAGGTGATTTTATGTTACATTATCTTGAAAATAATTTCTTAAAAATTGCAATTGCCACTCATGGCGCCGAGCTTTCTTCAATCTTCAACAAAAAAGAAAACAAGGAAATGCTCTGGCAGGGTGACCCTGAATTCTGGGGCAGAAAAAGTCCTGTACTTTTCCCACTTGTTGGTAAATACAAAAATGGTAAAACCACATATAACGGAAAAGAGTATTCACTCGGTCAACACGGTTTTGCAAGGGATAGCGAATTCACTCTCATTGAAAAAAGTGAAAACAAACTCACTTTTGAATTGACAAGCAACGAAGAAACTCTTACAAAATACCCTTTCAAATTCCGTCTTATCTGCTCATTTGAACTTAAAAATGATACAATCGTTGTAGGTTGGAAGGTGGAAAACACAGACGATAAAGCAATTCATTTTTCCATCGGTGCACACCCTGCTTTCTACTGTGAAAAAAGTAAAACAGTCCTTACAATGAATGCCGAAAACATCAAGTACAGTCTTATCAATTCCAACGGACTTTATACACCACAGAAATATGATGCTGAAAGCAGTTTCGTTCTTCACGACTCTGTTTTTGACAACGACGCTCTCATTATTGAAAACAGTGGTGTAAATGAAATTTCTCTTGTTGACGAAAAGAAATATTTAACAGTAAAATTTGACACAAAAGTGTTCGGAATCTGGTCACCCACAAAGAAAAATGCACCTTTTGTATGCATTGAGCCTTGGTATGGCAGATGCGACGGCGAAGATTTTAACGGTGACATCACAGAAAGAGAATATGGCAATTCTCTCGGTGTTGGCGAAACTTGGTACAAGGAGTATGAAATTATAATCCATGAGTAATTATAAATACATTTTATTTGATTTTGACGGTACTTTGACCGATTCATCAGAGGGAATTTTCAAAAGCCTTACCTATGCTTTTGAAAGTTACGACCACGGCACTCCACCCGACGATTTGCTTAAAAAATTCATCGGTCCGCCACTTTATCACAGTTTTACTGTTTTTTGTGGTTTTGATGACAAACATGCTTGGGAAATGACGGACAAATACCGTGAGAGATACCGCAAAATCGGTTATCTTGAAAGCAAACTTTATGACGGTGTTGCCGACACTCTTAAAGCACTCAAAGAGCAAGGTTATATCCTTGCAACTGCATCTTCAAAGCCTTTGCATTTTGTGGATAGTATCTGCGAAAATCTTGACATCAAAAAGTATTTTGATTTTCTTGGTGGTACAGAATTTGACAACACAAGCGAAAGCAAAGCAACAGTTATTGAAAATGCTATGAAGAATATTGGTGCAACCCTCCACGAAACTCTTATGGTGGGTGATACCAAGTTTGATATTGAAGGTGCACACGCAGTTGGTATCCCCTGTTGTGCAGTAACTTATGGCTTCGGCACTCTTGAAGATTTTAGAGAGTACAATGCCGAGTACATTGTAGATAAAGCAGAAGAAATTTTAGATATAGTGAAGTGAGATTATGTCAACCCCATTAGCTGACAGACTTCGTCCCCAAACCATTGACGACATGGTGGGACAACGTCACCTTTTAGGTGAAAATATGCCTTTACGCAACATTGTTGAGTCAGGCTATCTTCCAAATTTAATATTTTACGGTCCGTCAGGCACGGGTAAAACCACACTTGCAAGGATTATTGCGAAAAACACAAAACGCAAACTCCACCATATTAACGGTACAAATGCAAGTACGGCAGACATTAAGGCAATCGTAAGCGAACTCGATACTTTTGCAGCACCAAATGGCATTTTACTCTATCTTGACGAAATTCAGTATTTCAACAAAAAGCAACAACAGTCCTTGCTTGAATATATTGAAAGCGGTCAGATTACACTTATCGCATCTACAACGGAAAATCCGTATTTTTATATTTATTCGGCTGTGCTTTCACGTTGTACAGTTTTTGAATTCAAGTCAGTTACCCCCGAGGATATTGTTCCAAATATCAAACGAGGTTTTGACTTTTTGGAAAAGGAAACTGGCATTGAGCTCCAAATCGAAGACGGCGTTTGTGAGCATATTGCAACTGCTTGTGGTGGTGATGTGCGAAAATCATTGAATTTTGTCGAACTTTGCGTACTCTCTGCAAGTATCACAGACGGAAAAAGAGTGATTACTCTTGAAAATACCGGTAGTCTCACAATGAAAAACACTTTCCGTTATGACAAATTCGGTGACGAGCATTACGACATTCTCTCTGCATATCAAAAGAGTATGCGTGGTAGTGACCCCGATGCAGCACTCCATTATCTTGCAAGACTTTTAGAAGCAGGAGATATGGTTTCGGCAATTCGCAGACTTTTAATTTGTGCAAGTGAAGATGTTGGACTTGCCTACCCACAAATTTTGCCCATTGTAAAGGCTGCTTGTGATATTGCAATGCAGGTGGGTATGCCCGAGGCTGCAATTCCATTGGGTGATGCAGTTGTTTTAGTTGCAACGAGCCCGAAATCAAATACTGCTCACGACGGAATTTTCGCTGCCCTTGATGATGTGCGAAAAGGAAATTATGGTAAAATTCCAAGACAGTTACAAAACAAGCATTTCGACGGTGAAGATGCAAAAGTCAAAGGACAGAATTATCTCTATCCTCACGACTATCCGAACCGTTGGGTAAAACAACAGTATTTGCCCGATGCTTTGAAAAATAAAAAATATTATGAATTCGGTGACAACAAAACCGAGCAAACAGCAAAATTATATTGGAAAAGGATAAAGGGTGAATAAAATGGCTAAAAGAGAAGATTACATCAGTTGGGACGAATATTTTATGGGTATTGCTTTGCTTTCTTCATACAGAAGCAAAGACCCAAGCACACAGGTTGGCGCTTGTATCGTTGACGACAACAACAAAATTATGTCAGTTGGTTACAACGGCTTCCCACACGGTTGCAACGACGACGAATTCCCATGGGACAGAAGCGGTGACGAATTTGACACAAAATATCCTTACGTTTGTCACGCAGAATTAAACGCAATTCTCAACAACGGTGGCAGAAACTTAAACGGATGCAAAATCTATGTTGCGCTCTTCCCTTGCAACGAATGTGCAAAGGCAATTATCCAGAGTGGTATCAAAGAAGTGCTTTATATCTCTGACAAATACAAGGACACAGTTGGAAACCGTGTTTCACGCAGAATGTTTGACGCAGCAGGTGTTAAGTACACAAAAATCAAGCTTAGCCGTGATGAACTTAAAGTAAGTTTCAGAGAAGAGGACATCTAATGGGTAAAAATGACTTTTTTGCTTTCACATCACGCACCAAGTACATAAATCGATGGGCGTTGATGAGAAATACAAGATATGAAACATTGAGTGAGCATTCTGCCGAGGTTGCTCAACTCTGCTACGCCCTTGCAGTTATCGGCAACGAGCGTTTAGGCAAAAATTACAACTGCGAAAGAGCATCTCTTTTAGGCCTTTATCACGACACACCTGAAATTATCACAGGCGACTTGCCAACTCCTGTTAAATATTACAGCAAGGAAACAAAAGAAGCATATAAGGCAGTTGAAAGAAATGCGTCAAAGCAACTTCTCTCAATGCTCCCCGAAGATTTACTCCCATCCTATGAGTCACTTTTCAAAAAGAAGAATGAGGATAAGGAACTTTGGAAACTTGTTAAGGCTGCCGACAAAATCAGCGGATATTTAAAATGCGTTGAAGAAAGAAAAGCAGGTAACGGAGAATTCTGCGAAGCGGAAGAAAAACTCTTAAAGGCTATCGAAAAGAACGAGTTGGAAGAAGTGCAGATTTTCGCAAAGGAATTCTTACCATCCTTCCACAAAACCCTCGACCAAATGAAAAAATAAGTGCAAAACAAAAAGAGCAGGTTTTTACACCTG
>JAZSDJ010000218.1:0-4669 GCA_045531105.1 Eubacteriales bacterium
TGGTCGCCGTTGGTAACTATGGTCTTATTTCCAAGTACTCTTACGGGATAATAGATTATGAGATGAGGATCGATCATTTTGGACTCATCAAAAGCCTTGGTACGCATAGCGTCACCCTCTTGAACAAATACTCTATTACGGCTATTTACACTTCTACCCATGATAAAATAAGCAGTAATTGCTTTTTTTCCGTCAACACTTTTACCAATTATAATACCTCTTCCATGGTATGCCAAAGAGTTTAATTCATTTGCAATCGTTGATATTTTCATATTATTCTCCTTTGATATAAACCTTGTTATTTTCTACAACTATTTTTCCATCACAAAATAGTTTGACTGCCTTTGGAAGTATTTTCCATTCTGCACTTTTCATAATACGCCTTTGAAGTTTTTCAGGTGTATCGTCTTGTCTTATTTTAACTGCTTTTTGAAGAATGATTGGACCTGCATCACATTCAGGAGTTACGATATGAACTGTCGCTCCCGAAACTTTAACACCCTTGTCAAGTGCCGCTTCATGAACACGAAGTCCGTAATAACCTTTTCCGCAGAAAGAAGGAATCAATGCAGGGTGAACATTTATAATTCTGTTTGGAAATTTCTCGTATACTTGTTCATCAATGATAGTAAGAAATCCCGCAAGTACAACAAGATCAATGCCCTCTTCAACCATTGCATTAGCAAGGGCTTTGGAATACTCCGCTATACTTCCATACTCTTTTCTTGAAAGCACAATGGATTTTATTGCATTCTTTTTAGCGCGTTCAAGAGCATAAACATCAGGCTTAGATGATATAACCAAGGAAATTTTACCATTTCCAAGTTCTCCTCGCTTTTCTGCATCTATAAGAGCCTGTAAATTTGTGCCTCCGCCTGAAACAAGAACTGCTATTTTAGTGTTTAACATAATACAACCCCATCATCGGATTTTATAATTTCTCCGATAACATATGCATCTTCTCCGTTGGCTTTAAGAATTTCAAGTGCTTTATCTGCATCTTCTTTTGCAACGATAACACTCATACCAACGCCCATATTGTATGTATTAAACATATCTCTTTCAGGAATGTTTCCAACCTTTGCAAGAAGGTTAAAGATAGGAAGAATACGAATACTGTTTTTATCAATCTTCGCTCCCAAACCTTTTGGAATACTTCTTGGAATGTTTTCGTAAAAACCTCCGCCTGTAATATGTGAAACTCCTTTAACTTTAACTTGTTCAAATAGAGCAAGCATAGGTTTTACATATATTCTTGTAGGTGTCAACAATGTTTCGCCAAGGCTCTTTCCACCAAGTTCTTCTATTGGAGATTTAATATCTGCATTTTCTATATCAAACACTTTACGAACAAGAGAAAAACCATTTGAGTGAACGCCACTTGAAGGAAGCGCAATAACAATATCTCCCTCTTTCATTGTAGAATTATCAAGAACTTTTGATTTATCTACAATTCCCACTGAAAAACCTGCAAGGTCATATTCATCAATAGGTTAGAAACCTGGCATTTCTGCTGTTTCTCCACCAATTAATGCTGCACCAGATTGAACGCAACCTTCCGCAACGCCTTTAACAATGTCCGCTATTTTTTCAGGAACATTCTTTCCACAAGCAATATAGTCAAGGAAGAAAAGAGGTTTCGCTCCTGCACAAATAATGTCGTTTACGCACATAGCAACACAGTCAATACCAACTGTATCATGCTTGTCCATAAGAAAAGCAATTTTAAGTTTTGTTCCTACTCCATCAGTACCACTCACAAGAACAGGATTTGTCATACCTGTCAAATCAAGTTCAAAAAGGCCTCCAAATCCACCAATTTCAGAATCAGCCCCTTTGATGATTGTTTTTGCAATGTGTGACTTCATAAGTTCTACGGCTTTGTATCCCGCTGTGATATCAACGCCTGCTGCTGCATAACTTTCAGATTTAGAATTTTTCAATGTTACTTCCCTCTCTTATTTATTTTCAGAAATTTTAAAATCAAATTTATTTGTCGACTGTTCAGGTATTTCGGTAGGATATTTGCCGTCAAAGCAAGCGGAACAATAGCCTTTACAGTTTCCACCCTCTCCGAGTTTCATTACATCTTCAAGCGGCAAATAGCCCAAAGAATCAACATCAAATATTTTTTCCATCTCTTTGATTGTATGGTTGCAAGCAATAAGCGAATCTTGCGATTCAATGTCAGTTCCATAATAGCATGGGAACAAATATGCTGGGGCTGATGAACGGAGATGGACTTCTTTTGCGCCAGCAGTTCTTAGAAGTTTTACAATCCTTGCACAAGTCGTACCTCTAACTATTGAATCATCAACAAGAACTACTCGTTTTCCTTTAACTGTATTTATAACAGGATTAAGTTTTATTCTAACCTTATCCTCTCTAACATTTTGTCCAGGAGCAATAAATGTTCTTCCTATGTACTTGTTTTTTATAAGACCTATTCCATAAGGTATACCAGATTCTTCAGCGTAACCAAGAGCTGCTTCAAGTCCAGAATCCGGAACGCCAACTACTACATCTGCTTCTACCGGATGTGCTTTCGCCAAAAATGCTCCTGCGCGTTTTCTTGCCTTTTGAACTGCACAATTTGCAATTACCGAGTCTGGTCTTGCTGTATATATATATTCAAAGACGCACATTCTTTCTGGCCTTTTATTGCAATGGTCTGTAATTGATTTTATGCCGTCTTTTGAAAATACTAATATTTCACCAGGTTCAATATCTCTAACGAATGTTGCCCCAACAGAATCAAGAGCGCAACTTTCGCTCGCAATTACATACTCTCCGTTTTCTCTTTTTCCATAGCACAAAGGATGCAAGCCACTTTCATCTCTTACCGCTATGATTTTTTGAGGCGACATAACAACGAATGTATAACCGCCCTCCAACGAATTAAGAGCCTTATTAACAGCATCTTCTATCGACGAAGAAGAAAGTCTTTCTTTTGTTATAACGCAAGATATGATCTCGGCATCACTGTTTGTATGAAATATTAAACCTTGAAGTTCAAGTTCTTTTCTCAAAGAAGTTGCATTCACAAGCCTTCCGTTTGTGGCAATAGCCATTCTTCCTTTAATGTGATTTACCACAATCGGTTCTGCGTTAACAAGTTCCTTCGTTCTTAAAGTTCCATAGCGAACATGTCCAAGTGCCATATTTCCTTCGCCAAGTTTATTGAGTTTTTCATTTGAAAAAACATCATTTACTAATCCTGAATCTTTGTGCGTACGAAAAACGCCATCATCATTAACTACAATTCCCGCGCTTTCTTGCCCTCTGTGTTGAAGAGCATAAAGCCCATAATAAACACTGGAAGCAACATTCGTTTTTTCTTTTCCAATAATTGCGAAAATTCCCATATATTTTTTCTCCTAAATTTGCCGTTTAACTGGGATTAAATATTAAATTTTTCTTCTATTGCCTTGTTTTTCGCAAGAACATTATCTTTTCCTTTTTTTCTTGCTATCACAAGTTTTTCTCTCAAATCAGGTTCAGAAAGAGCCAAGATTTGAACAGAAAGCAAAGCGGCATTGGCTGCTCCATCAATAGCAACTGTTGCAACCGGTATGCCAGAAGGCATTTGAACAGTAGAAAGAAGCGCGTCAATACCACCCGTATTTTTACATGACACAGGAATTCCTATTACAGGAAGTACAGTATTAGCGGCAATAGCGCCAGCCAAATGAGCCGCCATTCCAGCCGCTGCAATAATCACTCCAAAGCCATTCTCTTTTGCATTTTTTACGAACACCGCAGTTTCTTCTGGTGTTCTATGAGCAGAATAAACATGTACTTCAAAAGGAACTTCATATTCTTTAAGTACATTGATTCCTTTTTCAACGATTGGCAAATCGCTATCGCTACCCATAATGATTGCTACTTTTTTCATTGTATATCTCTCCTTTTAAAAATCCTAAATAAACAAAACAAGGCAATCCCACCCTCTTTCAAGGTAGAATTGCCCAGACGGTCGACACACGCGATCTTTGCTCCCATGCGGTTAATCCCGCCACCCGTCAGTTGCAAAAACCTTACCGACTTTTATTTTATCACATTATATATTATTTTGTCAATAGATTTACTATTTAAAAATAGTAGAATTTATAGCATTTTTTGTCACACTTTTTCGTCACTTTCAACAATAGCATTTAAACCATGGTTTTCGTACTCGAAAAATAATTTGATAGAAGCCTATTTTGTAAGAGTTCAAGAAGTTCTGGATTTTTTCCTCCCACAGGCTTTTTATCTATGTATGAGACGCCTCGCAAAAGTTTACTCGAACTTGTAATTAATACTTCTTGTGCATTTTCAAGTTCATCAATGCCGTATTCCCTTTCCTCTACTGCTATTCCTAAGTTTATCGCCTCTTTTATAAGATGTGCTCGTGTCACTCCTGGCAAAATATGATTGTTTGCTGGCGCTGTAATAATTTTATCATCTAAAATAATTGATATATTACAATGTGAACCCTCGGTTATTATACCATTTCTGTGAAAAATAGCCTCTTGCGCACCTTGAATTTCAGCCCTTTGTGCAGCAAGCACATTAGGCAACAAATTCAATGTTTTAATGTCGCATAAATTGTATCTATTGTCTGACATTAGTATAGTTCTCATTTTCTCTTTTATATTTCCCATCATCTGCGGTGTTATCATAACGCAAA
>JAZSDJ010000260.1:0-6099 GCA_045531105.1 Eubacteriales bacterium
TCCAAAAGAAAATGCGTTATTTCCTAACAAATCAGATTTTATAACAAACGCTCCATTATACATAGAAAAGATATTTGCTTCTATAACTTTCTGTTCGTCAGAATTATGCATACTAAAATTATCTATATCGTCGTCAAAATCATCTATTACTTTTATATCAGTTTTTTCGCTTAAATAATCTATTCCTACAATACAAAGTGCTATTTTAACCAGAACACTTCTTTTGCTACTTTCTTTCAATTTATTCCAAAGTTCAGAAGCGTTTCCATAATAATCCACATACATTATAGGATTATTATTACAATACACATACATGTTGCAGGAAATCAATCCTTGACCTGTGGAAACAAGTCCATCTGCATTAATAAACCTACCGATTTTAGAGTCATAATATCTGCTATTAAGATAGTATAATTCTGTTTCTCGGTCATAGTAATAACCTCTGTATCTGAATGGTATTTCAAGGGCTTGAAGTTGTTCCGTCGATGGTGGGTATGGCAAATCTGATATTGTATCTGTAAAATTGCCCCATGCATCGTATGTTATTTCCATTACAACTGTTCCACTTGAATTGTATACTGCAAGAACATCTCCTTGCATATTCGTTTTAAAGTAGAAGTTGTATGTAGTGTAGGTATCACCTGAATAACCATAATAATAAACCTTTGCAGAGGAGATTATTCCATTTTCATCATAGAAATATCTTCTTTCCGCTATAAGGCGTTTTGTACTCGATAAATATTGACATTCTCTTACTATTTGACTTCCGTTCAAATCGTATTCGTATATATTTCCAAGTCCCTCTTTGACAATTCTTATTCCATCTTGGTTGTATTTATAGGTTATTGTATTACTTCCTCTTGTCGCTTGTGCAAGTTGTCTTCCTTTTTCCCATACGAACGAATACGCACTTCCATTGTTATATGTCAGAGGATTTCCTATTGCATCATATGTAAAACTTGTTCCATTATATGATGTAAGTTTATCTCCCAACACTGTGTCGTTATAACCATACACGTCGGTTTTTTGCGCTATTCCAAGTGTTGCAGAGGTTGTATAGGCATATGTTATTTTTGCTGTAATATTTCCTGCTGTATTATACTCATAAACATATGTTTTTCCTAATTTTTGATTATCTTCTCTTACAAGTTGATTCTTTGCATCATAATAATATTGGAAATTATAACCCGCACTTGTTATGTTTGTAATATTTCCTCTTTCATCATATGTGAAAACGGTATTTTCAGAAGAACCATTTGGCAAGGTTGTCAAAATGCTATTTACAGAATATGACGCTCCGTAATAATATTCATTCTCCAATGAATATGATGTTCCTATCAAAGCCTCTTTTGATATGATTCTTCCAAAATCATCATAATCATAATTTATTATACGATTTGCCTGATTAATCGTTGCAATAGTACCATCTTCATTATATGTATATACATAATGACTTGCTGGTTCGGAATTTGAAGTTGGAAAATACAACCACTTCTCTGAAAGTCTGCTCTTTTCGTCGTATTTATAAAATACATTTTGTACAGTGGTAAAATCACTTATTGTTTTTTCATTGATAAGTTTTCCATCGCCATCATAGTAATATTGATATGTTATGTCATTTTCTATATCAACAATACTTGATATTTGACCATTCGACGCATAAACAAACTCTGTCTTCTCAATTCCATTATAGCAAACTCCTACCATTCTGTCAAGAACGTCATATGTATATTCGACATATACTCCATTTCCATAGGTGAGTTTTTTCAAATTTCCAATCCCGTTTTCATACTCGTATATAGCAAGTGGTCTATCGTATGGATTATCTATTGTTAGAGTATTATCTATATATATTCCTACTGTGTTTCCCCATTTATCATATTGGAATGTATATTTTGTAGATTCAGAAGTGATGCTTGAAAGATTATGGTTTGAATTGTAAGAATAATCTATATTTGTTGACACATTCTCCGTGTTTTCTTCTATCAAACCTGTGCTTTCGCTCCATTTTGCAAGTTTTACGCAAATTAGTTGTCCGCATGTGTTATATTCATAAATTATTCCATTATTACTATCATCGCAAACACCTTTTAAAAGTCCGTTATCATAGTAAAAATATTTGGTTTCATTACCAAGTTCGTCTGTTGCTGTTTGTATTTTACTATAATATGCTTTCGTTGTGTCTGTAACAAATGTCGCTGAATTTAAAATTCTGCTTTGAGTGGTAGCGCTTGTAATTGTGGTTGATGTGATTTGCCCTTGACTATTTCTAGAATACTCGGTTGTTAATTTCTCTACAAAATCCGCGCCTGCTCCACCATAGATTAGTTTTCTTAAATTATGATTTCCATCATATTCAAATTTGTATCTATTTCCATCAGAATCTACTGTTTCTGTAATATCTACTGCGTTGTTACCTTCATATTTATATTCTGTTTTTTCTCCGTTCGAATTTCCTGTTGATTCAAGTTTTCCATTGTCGGTATAGTTATAGTTCACATAATTTCCTGAACGATTTATGCTAACAGAATCGAAATATGCTGTTCCTACATTGTTGTTATAGCAAAGATATATATCTATTGATTCTATTCTTCCTGCATCGGTTGTTGTTAATATTACATCTTCTTTTGGTGAAACTGTAAGCCTACCACAAACATATTGCCACTCGTTTGTCTGCGTACTAAATGGTATCATAAAGGATTCTGTTTCTGTTCCACCTGTATAATTTGCAACAACAATAATGCCAAATTGTGAATTAGAATTTTCTGTGTTTGCGCTTGCTACGCAATCTGGTGCTTTTGCCCATGCTGACACTACAAAATTTTCAAGTTCTGTTCCCGATGCAACTTCGTATCTATATTTTACATAACTATTTGTTGATATTGTTGAATTCGCCTTTACTCCGCCTGAACCGAAAAGTCCTACATCTGTCAAAATTTGTGCATTATTAAGATTTGAAGAATCTACACTTCGATCAAACTCTCCGTTTTCATATACGCTATAAGCACCGAGTCCTTTACTTCTTTCAAGCATTGCGTCGTCAACATAAACAGTACTTGATGATACATTTGTGGTGGTATATTCGATAGAAACATCATAAAGTCCTGTTGCAGATATTGAAAAACTCAATGCCTCTTTTTCCCATGACCTGTCAAGTGCTGAACTATTTACTGTATGTGCTTCAATTCCTGTTGTAGAAGCTATTTCATCTCCGTTTGAATTATACACTTTTAATTTTAATGTTCCTGTCGACATCATATTTTTCTTTAACGACACAGAAAAATTATAATCCCCAGATGACAAATATACTGTTTGTTTGACTTTGGTTGTTCCAGCAATTTGTCTTCTAATACCAAGCGATTGCCCGTAATTTGCTTTTATTCCCAATTCATCTGTTATTTCTGTTGTGAAAGCGGTCCCACCTTGGCTTATCCAGTCGCTTAATCCACCTTCAAAATCGGGTGTCTTTAACAAATTCACAGAGTTTTTGCCAGATTGAAGAACAGATTTTATGCTATTGTGTTTCTTATAGCCTACTCCTTCGTCAACATATTTATCATTGTAGGCATAATTTGACGCTCCATAAACTGTTCCCGAGGCTGAATTACAAGTATATGCTGTTATTACTCTTCCCTTGTAATCAAATACATAAACCATAGACATATCATCTATTGTATTTAGTACATTATCTTTGCCTGGCAAGCGATACGAGGTTTCTCCATTTGAATATACGATTTGCGCTACTTGTCCGATGTCTCCTGCGGTGTTTTCCACATATGAAACTTCTTTAATTGAGGTAACTTTTCCGTTTGTATAGGTATATTGTATCTCTTGCTTTGTTTCTTCATCTTTTACTTTCGCAAGCCTGTTTTCATCATCGTAATAAAAAGCAACATAATAAAATGGATACGCTGATTTTTCAAGTTCAGAAACAATAAGGTTATTGTTTGTAGAGTTGTAATAAATTCTTGTGACAAATCCTGTTTGATTATTTGTAAATTCTATCGCGCCTATTATATAAGAAATTGTAATTTGTTCTATTGTCGGTAAATTTTTTGGTGTTAGTGAAATTGAACTTATTTGTCCACTATCATCAAAATTGAATGTTCTTACATTCCCAAAAGTATCTGTAATTGTGTTTATTCGTCCATTTGAATCAAATGTTTTTTTGTTACCAACATCATCACTTATTACAAAATTTCCATTTTGATTAATTGTTAAATTAAGACCTAATCCATCTTCATCATAAAAAACTGTTGGTATTGTAACAGGTTCTAACTTTCCTTCATTGTTATATTCATAATACGAATATTCACCAAGTTCATCTTTTTGCTTTTCTGCCGAGAACCAATGGCTTGTTCCATCTGCATCTATATATTCATACAAATATTCTTGGTTTCTTGAATATACCCGCTCGTCTGTACTTAATTTCCATGATTTTGTTTGAGAGTTATATGCAAAAAATAAACTATATGGCATTATATCATCTGCTGTTGTAAAAATATCATATATATATGATAAATTTCCTGTAAAACTATTTACATAACCTGTTCCTGCCATTCCTGCATAATTTGTGTAGTAACTATAATAATCTTCAATACCTTTGAAATCAACATAAGATATTTCAAAACATGGTTTATATAACGAATTTTCAACTGAATAAAAACATGCATAAATATATGATTCCGAACTTTGTTGTACAGGTTTTAAACAAATACCATTGTTTGCCTCACCATTTGCCCATGCTTTTACAAGTTCAGTTACATTCCAAGAATAAATTCCTTCATCACCCATTTGAACATAATCAACAGGGTTAGTTTCTGTCATATAATTTGCTGATGAATTATAACCTATTGTTTCCGTTGTCCATGATTCTGTTATCTTAAACGCTCCTATTTTAAAATCGTTTACTGGTATATTCTCTTCATTATACAACAACAGTGTAGCATTAGTTATAACTGACCCATTTGGAATTGTTGGTAAACTAGACATTTTTAAATATGTTCTCGAATCTGTTGAAGGAAAATTATCTCCTACATATAACGATGATTTATTATCATTGTCATTTGATCCCCAAGAAGAAGTATATGTATCAGTAATGTCATTTCTTGACGAACAATCTATTGTTGGGTCAATAGTAACAGGGAGTGTAGAAGAATTCACCCATTCTGCGTCCGCTATTACTGTAAATGTATATTTCCACTTGCTATTTTGAACAAGGCTATATTCAACATTTTCGCTGTATACATTATTTGTATCAAACATATATGGCGCAGGGATTTCGTATACTTCTTCGTCACTATCATAATCCGAAAGAATTATTGCTCCATTTTCAAGTTTGGCGCTTAATTTATTGAGTTCGAGTTCAAAAATAAAGGTGTATGAGTCTTTCTTTTCTTTAACAATAATATTCTCTTTGACATTATTGCCTACAAGTATATATTCGATATCTATTCCGTCATAAATATCGGCATATGTAGCCTTTGATACAAGGCTATTAAGAACAGACACGTCCTCAAATTTACGGCTATTATTGCCTTGTGGATTTTCAATTAATACATTCACTTTATTTGTATTAATTGGCGTGAAGTCAATTCCATATTTTCCGTCTTTAATGCTTACAAGTCCATTGGAGTCTGACTTATTAGCAAATTTGATTTTTGATTTGTTGCTTGTGGAATACTCGCTTCCATTTAGAGTTAGGGCATTATTTATATCTACCCATTTACCCTCTGCATCTTTATAGTGTACTGCCTGCGAATACACAACTGCTTTTGTCGTTCCGTCAGACAACTTAAAATGCTTGATGTTTTCTTCTCGCAAGGACTTGTCCTCTTCCAAAACAACGACTTCTTTATTTGCATAGTTTTCTTCAATAATGTTGTTTGAATCATCAATCGTTTCAATCATTGTTGCAAAAGCGGACATTGGCAACGATATGATAAGCATAAGAATAGACAATGCAAATGCGAATGTTTTCATTAATTTTCCTATTTTTGTTTTCATTTTTTATCTCCTTTGTTTTTATTCTTCAATTCAATTTTACCAGTTTTTACCAATTTTGTCAAGATAAAACAAAAAAGTCTGCCAATAATTGAC
>JAZSDJ010000084.1:0-11267 GCA_045531105.1 Eubacteriales bacterium
GAAAGAATAAGTCCACCAACTGAGTAGGTAACGGTTGAGTTCTCCTTTACTCTCCAGTCGTTTATCTTAAGATAGTTATCAACTATCTCCTTATAGTCAAGAACTGTGTTGTTGATATTACGGATTTTTTCTCTTTGTTTACGATAAAGAATATAAGCCTTTGCAATATCGTCATAACCCGCTTTGATAAGAACACTTTCAACACTGTCCTGAATTTTTTCAACTGAAATTCTGTCATTTTCGATTTTGCTTTCAAAATCAGCAGTTACTTTGAGCGCCAAGAAATCGATAACATCTTGGTTGTACTGCTTTTCACAAGCGTCGAATGCCATTTTGATAGCGTTCGCTATTTTAGAAATGTTAAAATTAGCAATTTTGCCATCACGTTTGATTACGTCGTACATAATCTTTTCTCCTTTTCTTTCGTTTTTTATATTACTAATTATTATTGCCCTAAAATCAAGCGTTTTTGACGATTTTTACTCAAAAAAGTAGTGGAATTTTTCATTTTTTGCGTAAAAATAGATACTCCGTTTATTGGGGTATCATTTTGGTCAAAATTTGTCAAATTTTGTTTGATTTTTCTATGGTATTCCCATTGTATCACAACTTGTTTACTTTGTCAATAGAAAAAACACAATATCTTGTGCTTTTTTTAAAAAAGTTACACAAGATATTGTGTCATACACCTCGTATCTGCACACTCGGAACATAGTCCAAAAGCGCTTGTTTAAAGGCTTCAAGGGCGTTTTTTTCGTGCGCGGAACACCCCTGTTTTATAAGTGAACCACTATCTACAAAACCCTGCAAAAAGTATCTTTTTGCCCCTCTTATCCACTCGCCGATTTTTATCATGTCGTCAAGGTCGTGAAATTCCTTAACAATCGTCGTTCTAAACTCGTAATCTATGCTCGAATTTTTCAAAATCTCAACACTTTTTTCATATGGTGTTATGTCAAGATTTTCAACCCCCGTTGTAAGTGCATATTTTTCTTTGCTGTTCTTTATGTCCATCGCAACATAATCAACTAAACCATTGTCAATAGCATATTTGAGTTTGTCGGGGTACGCTCCGTTTGTGTCAAGTTTGACAAGCAATCCCGTTTCCTTTATTTGTTTCATAAGTTCAAAAATGCCCTGTTGCAAAAGCGGTTCTCCGCCTGTTATGCAAACTCCGTCAAGAACTCTCTTCCTTTTATTAATATATGAAAGAACCTCGTCAAGCGAAAAAAGTTCTGCCTCGTGAGTTACAAGAGTTGCATTGTGGCAAAACGGACAACGAAGATTGCAACCATATGTGAAAATTGTGCAAGCGATTTTCCCAGGAAAATCAAGCATTGTCATTTTTTGAAATCCACCGATTTTCATATTTTCTCCCGTTTTAGTAACAAGCAGGGCGCAAAATTGCGCCCTTTGTTTTATTGTTTTACTGTGATAAGGCTTTCAAGATATGTTTGGTAATCAACAAATCCTATCTCGCCTATATTTACTCTTATTTTCTTTTGGTTTTCTTCAAGGAAGCCTTGGAGCGCCTCTACGCTGAAACGCGCTTGCTCGGAAAGAGCGCCGATTGCGGCTTGCAAAATTGCCTCTGTTGGTGGAATTTGAAGATAGATAGGTGTCTTTTCTTCCTCTTCTTCCTCCTCTTTATCGTTTGAGGTCTTTGCCATAAGAACAATTATGCTTTCAAGTGAGAGTGTCTGTTCTTCCGCTTGGTCACCTGTTTCGTCCTCGGTTGGAACTTTGTCAGGGTAAAGACCAAAATACGCATTGTTAAAGTGGAGGAAAGCGACATCCGCTTCTACCTTTATAAGTTGTGGTTCGGTAAGTTCTTCATTGTCAAGAATATCTTGAAGGTCTTGCATTGCCTTTTTAAGAAGTGGTGTTATCTTACTTGTCTTTTCAAGTTCATAGCAAGATGCGTTCATCGCGCTGATAAGGTCTTGCAACTTTTTGTCAAGCATATAACCTTCAAGGTCAGCATACATCGCTGGCGCGTTTGCATACACATTTACAAATTCATCGTCTGAAAGTTTGCTTGGAACTAAATCTCCTACACGATAAGTAAAGTGTTCTGGGTCAAGAGTTCCTGTATAAGAACGGCTGAAATCGTAGCCTTGATAGCCTTCCATTGCATCATATTCCAAAAACGCCGTCCAATCATATGCGTGAGGTGTTTTTTCACTCATACAAATATCAAGTTCAATATAAAGTTGACCTGACACCTCGCCTTTGTAGTTATACTCATAGTTTACAGACTCTCTTTTGAGATAGAATGTGTCAGTTGCGTTTTCGTAGCAGTAAAGTTGTGTTTTATCGTCGACTCTTACAACATAAATCGCCTTAGGGGTATTGTCCTCTGTTTCTGTCTCGGTTTCTTCGCCTGCGTCCTCGTCAGTTTCCTCGTCAGTTTCCTCGTCGGTTTCCTCGTCGGTTTCTTCTTCCGAGGTTTCCTCGTCGGTTACTTCTTCTTCCTCGTCGCCTTCAAGGTTTTTCTTCGTTCCGTTTTCAAGAATATACTCAACCGTGCGAGAGAACCTACTCTCGTTCATATCGTCTTGAATAAGTTTTACAACTATCGCAACAGCGGTAGCAATAATTGCAACAATTACAAGAATGATAGAAAGTTTGATAATAAGTTTTTTATTTACAGGTTTTTTTGTCTTTTCAACAACCCTGTAACTTTCACCACAGTGCAAACAGAAGTCTTTATCGTCGTCAATAACCTTGCCACATTTGTGACATTTTCTTATAATCGGCTTTTCTTCCTTTGCCTTTTTATTTTCTTTTTCACTCATAATATGTCTCCAAAATTGAAAATATAATTAAACATCATTTTTATTTTAACATATTTATATTAAATTGTCAATAATTCAGTGATTACTAAAAATCAACTTTTGCACTTGTTATATTTTAATCTCCGAAAATAGCAAAAAACAAGTAAAAGCACCTCAAACGAGGTGCTTTTTGTTATTGTGATAAATAGGTTAAAACCTCACAATCAGAGTTAAATATTTTTCCGATTTCAAACAAATATTCTTTCCTTTCTATTTTAACTTGAATTCTTGTTAAATCGTCAGCGCATAAACTCCTTGGTATTATGCAAGCATCGACATAAGGGTATTCCATAGGACTGACAAGCTGTCCTTTTTCATACACCAAATTATATGTCAAGATGTAATTGTCGCCAACCTTTTTAAAATTATTGTAATAAACACTTTCCTCTCTAATGTGTCCAGAAGTCCCTTTTATCAACACGATAAAATTATCTTCAAAGGTCTTTCCTTCTATACCTTCAACTCCTTCACTACAAGACGGATTAACACATTTCAAGAAATCATCATAGGTTGAAACTACTGTTATCCCATCTTCAACCACAAAATAAGCGCAATCAAGTAAGGAAGAATACGCACTCAATCTTCCCTTTGTTACTCCACTTAAAATTTCTTTTTTGGGCTGATTTTCAGCACCATCGTCTGTACTTGAATTATCGCTCGAAGAGCTTGATTCGCTTGTTGGCTCTTGACTTGAAGATTCTGACGAAGAACTTTCGTCGGAAGTAGTTGTTTCGCTTGTTGGCTCTTGACTTGAAGATTCCGTCGAAGAAACACAACTGCTTTCATTGTTTGAATTAGATTTTTCATCCTCATAAACGCCACAAGACACCAAGCCAAGGCAAACCAACGGCGATAAAATTAATGCTAGTAATTTTTTCACAATGTCAACTCCTTTCGCAAAAATCTCTTCCTACTTTAATTTTAGCATATATGCAAAACTTGTTTGTGATTGTTTTATGAAGATTTTGTTTTTTACAAAAATTTCGTGAAAACTAAACAAACTCGACTTTTTTCGCAAGGGAATTTTTCCCAAATTTTTGTGCAAGAGTTACAATTTTATCGTCAATTAAAATGATAAGAAGCAATAGATTTCAACCTTTGGCTGTCGGTCCGCGCTGACAAAAAAAGCGCCCATTAGGGTGCTTTTATAGGTGCTTGAATTGCAAATTGTAGAGTTCTGCGTATTCTCCGTTTTTCGCCAAAAGTTCGTTATGTGTGCCGAGTTCGGTTACTTGTCCGCCAGAGATTACCGCTATCTGATTTGCGTTTTTAATAGTTGACAAACGATGCGCTACAACTATTGTTGTTCTGCCCTTGCAAAGTTCGTTCAAAGACTCTTGAATAAGAATTTCCGTTGTATTATCAAGCGCACTTGTTGCCTCATCAAGAATAAGAATAGGTGGATTTTTAAGGAACACCCTTGCAATAGAAAGGCGTTGCTTTTGTCCGCCCGAGAGTTTTACTCCCCTCTCTCCGATTACGGTATCATAGCCTTTTTCAAGAGTCATTACATAATCGTGAATGTTGGCGCGCTTTGATGCCTCAATGACTTCTTCTTCCGTTGCGTCAGGGCGACCATAAAGAATATTATCTCTTATGCTCGAATTAAAAAGATATACATCTTGTTGAACTATACCAACGCTTTTGCGAAGACTTTCTTTCGTTATATCTTGGATTTTTCTTCCGTCAATATAAATATTGCCCTTTTCAATTTCGTAAAAGTTTGGAATAAGGTGACAAATTGTGGTTTTTCCACCACCACTTGGACCGACAAGGGCGTAAATTTGCCCTGCCTTAATATCAAGCGAGAGATTGTGAAGAACATCTTTGTCCCCTTCGTAGCCATACGAAACATTTTCGAATTTTATCTCGCCCTTTACATTTTCAATGTCGGTAGCGCCCTCAGCGTCTTTTTCAGGCTCTGTGTCCATAATTTCAAGGAAACGCTTAAAGCCAGTGACACCATTCTGATACTGTTCCATAAAGCCGATGAGTGTATTAACAGGACCGATAAAGAGGTTTACTGACACGATAAATGCCGTATAATCTCCAAGACCAATATCTCCGTTATAAAGGAAAATTCCTCCTGCGATAAGAACAATTACATTGAAAACATCTGTTACAAAAGTTGTTGAGGAATGGAAAATTCCCATTGACTTGTACGCTTTTTTCCTGCATTTTACAAATTTTTGGTTTCCCACCTCGAATTTGTCGCTTTCCGCTTGTGCATTTGTGTACGCTTTCGTTACACGAATACCCGTTATGCTACTTTCGATTGATGCGTTTATTTCGCCTGTCGCTTTTCTTGTTTCGGTAAATGCCTCTTTCATTCTCTTGCGGAGCAAACGAGAAATTATCATAAGAAAAGGAACGCACGCAAAAATTATAAGTGTAAGCCAAGGGTTTATAAACATAAGATAAGTAAACGACAAAACTATTGAAATAGAGGAAATGAGAACATTTTCTGGGCCGTGGTGAGCGAGTTCGGAAATTTCCCAAAGGTCATTTGTCATTCTTGTCATTATTTTTCCCGTTTCGTTATCGTCGTAGAACTTATAAGACAGTTTTTGCAAATGGTTGAACATATCGCTACGCATTTGCGCTTGCATCTTAACACCAATGGTGTGACCTTGATACTGAATGAAGTAATTAAGCAACATTCTGACAAAGTACAAGCCGAGAAGAAGACACCCGAATCCCACGATAAGTCCAAAATCGCGATCAGGGTCAGGAATTAAGTCGTTCAGCATATAGCGAGTGATTATCGGGTAAAAAATCGCAATCACCGAAACGAGCAGTGACGCGAGCATATCAAACGCAAACATCACCTTGTGTGGCTTATAGTAAGCCAAAAATCTTTTTAACATCTTTTTGCCTTCTTGTTTTTAAATTCTCTTTTTTGAAACATATCTCATCAAAAGTAGGTCCTCTTGCAAAACATCTGTGTCTTTAAGTTTAAAGCCACGAAGTGCTTTTGTGTTTTTCACACCGTGAAAAAGCCACTCGCCTGTGTCCGTTGAGTTCATAGCGGGACAAACTAAGATGCTTACCTCGTCAATACAAGATGCCTCGCGGAATTTAATGTTTGTCTTTCCGCCACCTTCCAAAAGCACCTTTTCAATTCCAAAAAGTTCATAGAGTTTTTCGCAAAGGAGCGAAACATCTATCTCTTCCTCTCCACAGAAGATATATGATATTTCCTTGTCACGAAGAAATGCAACATACTCGTCGCTCGCTTTGGTTGTGAGAACTTCTATTATATGAGCGCCATTGTAGCCCTCGTCGTTGTCAATTATGTCTGCGCCATACCAACCAACAACTCCCCTTGGGTCAACGCATATCGCATAATATGGCGCTTTTTTAGCCACATAGTCGCTCTTTTCAACGCTTGCCCCTTCAAATTTTGAAAGGTCGGGGGACTGATGATTTGTAAAACTATCTTCCATAGTTATTCGTCCACAAATAAATCCTTGCGCGCAAAATTCTTTGTGAAGTCTGTAATATTCCTCGCAACCTCTTTGCCCGTCAGGCGTTTCCAAAAAATCTCCTGATGTTTTTTCGTCAAGCGACAAAAGCATATGCATAATAACATATGGTCTTGGTTTCAATTCTTTTCTCATTTTATCACCTTTATGTAGCCCTTTTGGGCGTTTTTATAAATCTAATTTGTCAAAAATCTGTTTGAGTTGGTCTGCGCTTGCTTGAAGTTTTGTTCTTTCGTCGTCGTTTAAGGAAATAGGCACATCTGCCTCAATTCCGTCACTACCGAGAATTGCAGGCATACCAAGAACTACTCCGTCAATTCCGTGTTGACCATGCATCATATGAGATACAGGAAGAATTGACTTTTCGTCTCTTGCGATAACCTCGCAAATTCTCTTAACACTTGTCGCAATTCCGTAATAGGTTGCGCGTTTTCTGTTGATGATTTCATATGCGCTATTTTTAACCTTGTTTGCAATTTCTTCTGTCGCTTTGTCGTGGCAAAAATGTCCTCTCATTTCGCAGAAATTATCAAGGGCAATTCCCGAAACATTCGCGCTTGACCACGCAACAACCTCGCTGTCGCCATGCTCGCCTATGATAAATGCGTGAACACTTCGACTATCTACCATCAAATGCTCTCCAAGTTGATATTTAAGTCTTGCAGTGTCAAGCACAGTTCCCGAACCGATTACTCTATGCTCTGGAAATCCCGAGAGTTTGAGTGCTACCTGTGTGAGAATATCAACAGGATTTGACACGATAAGAAGCACTCCCTCGCATCTGCGCCTTGCAATTTCTGGTATGATTTTTTTGAAGATTGCAACATTTTTATTGACAAGGTCAAGTCTTGTTTCGCCTGGCTTTTGCCCTGCGCCCGCTGAAATTATTATAATGTGCGCATCAACTATGTCGTCATAGTCTCCTGCATAGATTTTCATATGTCTTGTGAAAGGTATTCCGTGGCTTATATCCATTGCCTCGCCTTGCGCCTTTTCCTTGTCTGCGTCAATTAACACAATTTCAGAGAAAAGTCCACTTTGCATAAGTGCAAAAACGCTTGCTGAGCCGACAAATCCACAACCTATCATCGCTACTTTTCTTGGGTTAATAAATTCGTTCATTTTTACTCTCCTTTTTCAAAAGTTCATATCTACTATTTGCAAAAAATGAGTTTTTATCACAATTATATTAACATATACTTTTTTTATTTTCAATAAAAACGACAAGATTTTCCAAAAAATTCACAAAAGAACGAACGCAAAAGGGGCAAGGAATTTTAAGTTTCCTTGCCCCTTTTATTGTGGCTAACAATTTTTGTTTTATTGTTATTTAAACATCGTAATTTCGGTAGCCCTTTGCGTAGCGTAAAATTTCCTCTTCACTAACTGACGCAAGACCTCTTTGCGCCAAAATTTCGTTGAGCCTTTCCGCCTTATAATAAAGTTCCTTGGTTGGTCTTGGGTTTGCTTCTCGCTCCTCCCTAACCTTTTTGGTGTAGGCGTCTATTCTCTCTTTTCTTTTTATACAACTCTATATTAAAATGCTCTAATCTTCAATTACAATGCAGTTTACTTTTTTTGTAAAAGATACCGCTCCGTCAAGGGCGATTATTCCGTCTTGTATGTAGGGGTCAAAAATGCTATCAATTCCCCATTGTGAGCATTTTCCGTCAAGAACGCTATGTCCCCAAGAGGTATTGAAGTGTCCACAAACTACTGTTTTTCCTTCAACGCGAACACCACATTTCCAAGCGCCCATACCATTCACCCATCTTGCTTTGTCCCACATTTTCGGGCTTGCACCTCGCCAGTTGTCAATGCCAAAATACCGAATGGCATCTCTGCCGACTTGTACTCCTTCACAAGGAATATAGCCGTGAACGAACACATAATGTTCCGTTTCGTAATAATCAAGCATATTTGGGATTATGTCTTTCAGATATGGGGTTGCGTACATTCTTTTTCTGAAAATTTCAGGATTGGTTTCCACATCGTGTTTGTTCATACGAGTAAGCGCAAGCGCTGTGCCGTATGTTCCATTGTGATAGTGGTGAGTGTACACCATAGAAGGAAGATAATCGTAAAGGTTTTCAAGCATTTCAACCATTAAATCTTCGTGATTTCCGCGAATGAGAATTACCTCGTCTTTCGCCATTAATTCAGTCACGAAATTTTGAAGTTTTCTTGCCTGCGCTCCGCGGTCAAACAAATCGCCACAAATTATGAGTTTGTGAGGCTCTGTGTCTTCAAAAAAGCCTTTTTCTTCAAGCGCCCACTTTAACGAATCGAAGTACCCGTGCGGGTCGGCAACTACATAATATTTCATACTTCTTCCTCCTTTCTAATTGTGTAATAAAGCCTCGCATAGCGCGAGGCTCTGTTTATTTTATTTGTCGCACTCCACATTTGGGGCGATAGCGTCTTTTCACCCCAAAAATCTGCTGATTTTTACGGGGGCCCCGAGTTAGTGTACGCTGAGGTCACAATGCAGGAGTAACAACGCAGGGTCCTCAAAGCGAACTTGCAGAGCTTTGGGGTTCCAAGCAACGCAGGGTCCTCAAAGCGAACTTGCAGAGCTTTGGGGTTCCAAGCAACGCATAACGAAGCATATTACCTTGAAACCTCTTGCATTTCAAAGGCTTCAAGTATATCTCCCTCTTTAATGTCGTTGAACTTTTCAAGTCCAATACCACATTCATAGCCTGAGGCAACTTCCTTTACATCGTCTTTGAAACGACGGAGTGAGGAGATTTTATCTTCAAATATTACTATGCCGTCACGAAGTACACGGATTTGTGATTGACGAGTGATTTTTCCGTCTTGAACATAACTTCCTGCGATTGTTCCAACATTTGGAACTCTGATTGTTTGTCTTACCTCTGCGTGACCATTGATTACTTCTTTATAGGTTGGTGAGAGCATTCCCTTCATGGCCGCTTCCATTTCTTCTATAATTTCATAGATGATTCTATGAGTTCTGATATCAACATTTTGTCTTGCTGCGGAATCGATAGCGCTCTTATCAGGACGAACATTAAATCCTACGATAATTGCATTAGATGCAGCGGCAAGCATAACATCACTTTCAGTAATTCCACCGACACCTGTGTGAATAACACTTACTTTTACTTCTGCATTTGAGAGTTTTACAAGAGATGCCTTTACAGCCTCGGCGCTACCACCAACATCGGCTTTAACAATAACATTAATTTCCTTCGCACCATCGTTGATTTGAGCAAAGAGGTCGTCAAGATTGAGTTTTGCATTCGCTCTGAAAATTTCTTCTTTTGCTTTCGCTTTTCTTTGTTCAGCGAGTTCTCTTGCCATTCTTTCGTCTTCAACTGCATTGAACTCGTCACCTGCGAGTGGAACTTCTGCAAGACCGATAATTTCAACCGCTTTTGATGGACCTGCAACCTTAACTTGCTTTCCGTTGTGGTCGGTCATCGCTCTTACGTGTCCTACGGCAGTACCTGCGATAACAACATCTCCACTGTGCAAAGTACCATTTTGAACGAGTACTGTTGCAACAGGTCCACGACCCTTGTCAAGTTTCGCTTCAATAACAATACCCTTTGCACGACGATTTGGATTTGCTTTGAGTTCTTTAACTTCTGCAACGAGAAGAATTGTTTCGAGAAGGTCGTCAAGACCCATTCTCGTTTTAGCGGAAACAGGAACACAAATAACATCTCCACCCCATTCTTCTGGAACGAGGTCGTATTGTGTGAGTTCTTGTTTTATTGCATCTGGATTTGCAGTTGGCTTATCCATTTTATTGATTGCTACAATAATATCAACGCCTGCGGCTTTTGCGTGGTTGATTGCCTCTACTGTTTGAGGCATAATTCCGTCATCGGCAGCAACTACGATAATTGCGATATCTGTTGCCATCGCACCACGAAGACGCATTGCAGTAAATGCCTCGTGACCTGGTGTGTCAAGGAATGTGATTGGTTTTCCGTTGATATGAACACTATATGCACCGATGTGCTGAGTAATACCACCTGCCTCGCCCGCGGTTACATTTGCGTTTCTAATTGCGTCAAGAACTGATGTTTTACCATGGTCAACGTGACCCATTACACAGACAACGGGTGCGCGTTCTTCGAGGCTTGATGCGTCGTCCTCTGTTTCGTCAAAGAGTTTTTCTTCGATTGTAACAACGACTTCTTTTGTAACCTTTGCGCCAAGTTCGTCACCGATAAGGTACGCTGTATCATAGTCAACGATTTGGTTTACATTTGCCATAACGCCCATCATCATAAGGCGTTTTATAACCTCACTTGATGTAACTTTAAGACGAGATGCAAGTTCGCCAACTGTGATTTCGTCAGGCACTGTGATTGCAAGTTGAGTATTCTTTGCCTTTTCGAAAGCGGCGCGTTTGAGTTTTTCTTGCGCTTGACGCTCTTTGTCCTTCTTTGAAGAATGTGCGCCCTCTTGTTGACGATTTTGCTTTTTGAGTTTTTGTTTATTTGAGCCGTAGTTATCATATGAACCATATGAGTCAAGTCTTTCATCGTACTTGGAAAGGTCAACATTTGCCCCACCTCTTGTATCAACTACACGAGTAGCGCCTGTCTTTTTCTTGATAACTGTGTTTTCTGGTTGTTGTGGTTTTGGCTGTGGACGATTTTGAGGTGCAAAATCTCTCTTTTGCTCTCCCTGTCTTTGTGTTCCACCTTGTTGTCCACCTTTATTAAATCCTTTGTCAAAACCTCTGTCGCCACCTCTTTGCTCACGATTTTGGTCGCGATTTTGGAATTGTCCTTGTGGCTTTTGGAAGTCTTTTTTTGCCTGACCCTGTTGTCCTTGTGCGTTTGCCTTTGCGCTTTGCTCCGCTCTTTGACGAATTTCCTCTGCGCTCTTCGCTCTTGGCGCGTCAGGTTTCACCTCTGCCTTTTCCTCTTTTTTAACCTCTGGTTTCGCTTCAACCTTTACC
>JAZSDJ010000018.1:0-4587 GCA_045531105.1 Eubacteriales bacterium
CGCAGGTCTTACGGCGTACATAACAAAACAAGCGTTATTCTATAGGCGGTGGAATCGGTCTAAAAACTTGATAGAGCCAACTGTCAAAGTTAATGACTACAGAGTGACAAGAAAAAAAGCGCACTCCGTTTGTGCGTTTGAAGATAAAAGAACGATAGCGGAACTGTACCCGCTATATGATATGACACATATAGAATACACTATAGCGGAATTTTCTGCAGAGTATTACGGGTTTTTGCGCTTGAAAAAGCGAATGTGAAAAATGTTTGTAAATGCGCTCTGTGATGTGGTATATTTAAGGCACAAAAAATAAGAGGGTGTTTGTTGTGGTTTAGATTGCTTTATTTTCGGCCGTAAAATCGGCTGTTTGATTTTATCCTGGTATAAAAGATTTATATGCCTTGTAAATGCAGGCGGTGTCTGCGTTTGCAGTTGGTGTGTTTTTATAAAAAGTCGGTTTTATGTGTGATAATTTCGGCTGACTTAAGCGCAGGCGCGCATCGACACGCACGCACGCGCGAGGGAAAAACAAGGCGAAAAACGGTGTTTTTTAGTGTAAATGCCCTTAAATTGTTGCCAATCGTTTTTAAAAATCGAATTATTTTAAAATGTCTTGTGCGCTGAAATGTGCTTGACTACTGCGTTTGCGCGGTGTAGTGTGGCGCATATCAATAGCGGTTTTTATGTTGCCTAACTGTTGCCAATGAAACGATTTTTAATTATCTTTAAATGATTTTAAGTCGTTGTTTGAGATTGTAAAAAGCGCATAATATAGGCGTTTTGGGGACTTTTGCAAAAAATAAAAGACGGTTAAAAAAGCCGCCTTTTTGGTGCGGATAACAGGAATTAAACCCTTGTAAATGGCTTGGTTGACACTTTTTGAAAAAATTATGTTGCCTAATTGTTGCCTATGGGAAAAATTCGGTTGTTTTTGGGGTGTTCCTGATGTGATTCTGCAGGTGTGCTTGTTGTTTAAATCTGCAGATGTTTCCACGTTCCTGATGTAGTTCTGCAGGTGTGCTTGAGGTTTATATCTGCAGACGTTCCCCGGGAGAAAACTGTGCCGGTTATTTATGGCACGTCCCCGGGCATTGACCTGCAGATGTTTCCACGTTCCTGATGCGATTCTATAGGTGTACTCGATGTTATAATCTGCAGATGTTCCTGAATTTGTTTCTGCAGATAGCGGAAAATAAAAAAGCAATCAAAGAATGTGGTGTGTTCTTCGATTGCTCTTATAAATGCTCGTATTGTATTAACCTAATTTTTCAAGGTTTGTAATAGGTGTGTGACCGATAGATAAACCCTCGCTTGTGAGAATGGTGTCTATCTTGGCAATGTTGGTCTGTATATAATCTTGCGTTGCGTAAAAATATGTGTTCATTGTGATTGTGATGTCTGTGTGTCCCATAATCTCTTGTAACACTTTCGGGGGCATACCTGCCTCCGCGCATCGTGTACCGAATGTGTGGCGCAGGGAGTGAAGATTGAGTTTGCCGTCTGTGATTGTATTGTCGGTTATGGCGTATTTTTTTAGCACTCTGCCGAATTGTGCATTGACTTGTGATGTGGTAATCATTTTGTTATTGTGCTTGAAAATAAGACCGTGTTTTGTTTGTCCTATGGCATCAATGAGAAGTTCGCGCACGGTGTCTGTCATTGTGAGTGTGCGTGTGCCTGCGGTTGTTTTGGTGGTGTCGCTCAATATCGCCTCGCCTTTTGCACCTTTAGAGATTGTGCGCTTGATTGTTAGACGGTTAAATGTGAGGTTTATATCTTCCACGCATAGTGCGTTGACCTCGCCCATGCGTAAGCCAAGTGCAAGAGAGAGTAGCATCTGCTGACTATATGGCACATCTTCTGTCTGCAGTATGTGAATAAGTTTGCGTTGCTCGTCTTTGGTTAGAGCGCGCACCTTGACGGTTTCTTTTTTTGAGCGTGGTTTCTTGATGTACTCCATAGGATTTTCCGTAATGATTTTACGGCGTGTTGCCTCTTTGAATGTTCGTGCTAAAAGTTCATACATCTTGTTAATACTCGATTGAGAGTAGCCGATATTTGCGTTAAAAAATGCGCGCAGTTGGGTTTCGTGTGCATCTTGCAGAGGTGTATTATAAATCGTGCTTAATCTCTTTAGCGTTTCATTATGACGGTGGTATGTTGCCTCTTTGATTTCGTTAGCGTTGAGCATATCGTCAAGTATCTGCTTTGCAAGGTGGTATATTGTAATGTCGCTTTTGTCGACAAATTCCCCGGTAAAGATTTGATATTCGATATTTTTCAGTTTGGTTTTTACCTCGGCTTTGGTATTGCCGTATACGGTTTTGCGCTTGCGTTTGCCGTTGTCATAGTAGCCAAGACCGATTTGACCTACATACATACCGCGCTTTTCATCGAAATAGATTGCGCCCTCTCCGCGCGCTCGTCTTTTTGACATAATAAAAACACTCCTTTTTGTTTGACAAAAGAGAGTGCTTATGCTAAAATATAGTTGTGTTTGGTGGGTGTATTTTAGCATATGCCCCCTCTTGCTCCTGATGTATTGCCGTACATCAGGAGTTTTTTATTTAGTTATTTGTAAAACTCTTGATTCTCTCTGCCTCTTTGGTACTTAATTCCTTGAGGTACTGTGCGAGGTTTTGTGTATCTCTTTCCGCTATGAATTTAAAATACTGCGTGCGCTCGTCTTTTGGAATTATAACTGGCGCGATATTGTGGTGCAGTAATTCAAAGTTTATAAGCAATCTGCCTGTTCTTCCGTTCCCATCTTCAAATGGGTGTATAGTTTCAAAATTGATGTGGTGTGTGGCTATCTTCTCAAAGATGTCTTGATACTCTGTGTTGTTATAATTATATACAAAGTACATCATTTCTTGATTGATAGCGGTAGGCGCAGGGGGAATGTGTTCCGCACCTTTGATATATACTTGCGTTTTACGGTAGCCGTTTATGTCGCTGATGTTCTTGTTAATGAGGATTGCTATATCTTTTATAATTTTCTCTGTCAATGTGTTGTCGGTTAAATTCAGTACATAATTGAGGGCGTATTTGTGATTGATTGCCTCGTATATCTCGCGCGGTTGTGCCGTGACATTGAATGAATTGTCATTAAAAAGTACGGCGTAAGTTTCCGCATAAGAGAGTGTAGAGCCCTCGATGCCGTTTGAGTGGTATGTGCTACGGGTTATATAGTCCTCAAAATATTCATTGTTTGATTTTATAAACTCTATAATGTTCAATCGGTTTCACTCCTTTGGTTGCCGTGTAGTATGTGTTTCTGCAGATAGCGGAATTGTCCGCTATATTCCCAACAGTTTATTTACTGCCTCTTGCATCTGCGGATTGCTACGGTATTTTATAATCAATTCTTCTTCCTGATGCGTGAGGGAGATAGTTTTTGAGAAATCTTTTTTGTCTATTTGTGTGTTGCTTTTCCCAAGTACCCACGCCATATCAACACCTAAATATCTTGATATAGATTCAACAACAGGCATTTTTACGCTTTCGATTTGACCTTTTTCGTATCTTGCTATTGTAGATGTTGCAACCCCTACGGCATTTGCAACATCACTCTGTGTTAGTTTTCTCTCTATGCGCTTGTTCTTTATTCTTTCGCCTATGGTTTGCGTGTTACCCTCTGTGTGTCCGCTATAGAGTTGGTCCGTAGGTACATTGAAAAAATCTGCAATATTTTTTATAGTTTTTCCCATTGGTGCTTGCAAGCCGTTTTCGTATCTGCTCAATGTACTCTTATTCATTTTTGCATTGTACCTTGTGTTATACAATTTTATCATTTTATCCATACTTAAATCTTGAGCGCATCGTAGTTCGCGCAGTATTCTACCGAATGTGTGCATTGTTATTTTCAACTCCTTTGCAGATAGCGGAATTATTTATCCTCGCTCTCCATGGCGTTTAGTACATTGTCAAGAACTGTGTGTTCTGCAGGTGTTAATTCTTTGACATTGCCCCTGCCAATTAAAAGGCATTTGTCTTTGGGTAAATCTGTTGCAAATATGTTTCTATCTGCATCATTGTATATTTGTATTTTGTATGTCTTTAATTGCGGGGAATTGATTTCTTCTGCAATGTATATTTTGTTATGGTCTAATTCTTCCCAACCCATAATAAAGCGATTTTTTATATCCGTTTTTCCTAAAAGGAAATCGATGTCAACATTGAAAAAATCTGCTATTATTTCTAAAGTTGAGAAACTTGGCTCTCTTTCTCCGCGTTCGTACATATTGATACTGCTTTTTGATATGCCGATTTTGTCGGCAAGTTTCTGTTGAGATAATTCTTTTGAGTATCTTAACTCTTTTAATCGTGTTGGAAATTTAATCATAATAACACTCCTTTGTTTATATTGTACACTAAAAGTGTACTAAATACAATACACAATGTGCACAAAAAGAGGCAAAATAATTTGTGCACATTTGGTGCAAATAAAACATTGACAAACGAGCACAAATAGTGTATGATATATTCAAGCACTAAAAGTGCTCAGAAAGAAGGTGCAAAAATGAATGTTGGAGAAACACTAAAATCTTTGCGAGGTAATATGTCGCAAGAAAGCATTGCACAATC
>JAZSDJ010000021.1:0-2593 GCA_045531105.1 Eubacteriales bacterium
TTTTTTTGAAAGCCTTATTCTTCAATAAGGCTTTCAAGCAGAGTTTCAAGAAAATCAATTACATTGATTTCTGTGGGGTCAACTGTTTCGCCAAGGTGCCAACCCTTACGGACTTTTGCACTATCATCAATGAGAATTGCCGTTTCATCATCTGCAAGGAATTTTCTCACACTGTCGGCTTTTGTTGCACCATACTGAACGCCGTGGAAATGGTCAAAGGGAAAATCGAACTGTTCAAGCCATTCCTTTTTTGCTCGTCTTGTTTCGGTCTTGTATTCTTCTGAACTGTCCATTGAGAGCCAAGTTACAATTCTCTGCTCAACACCGATAGCCTGTAAACCTCTTATGATGTTTGCAAGTCTTTCCATATCCCAAAGGGGCTTTGCGATTTCATAGGGGAGAGGATTTTCACTTCTTAACTTTTCAAGCCAACCCTCAACACCATAGAGGTCTGCGATTGTTCCGTCCATATCCCATACTATCATTCTTACTTTTGTCATTGTTTCTTACCTCGTTTCTTTCTTTATTGTGTCTTTATTATATCACACCTTGAAGCATTTGTCAAGGGTTTTTTCAAACTTTTTTTATTTTTTTTCATTCATTATGTTGTTGTAAATTCTTACCATTACCTTGTGATGGTCTTGATACATAAAATAATACTTTTTGTATCTTGCCAACTGTTCGGAGTGTTTGCCGTATTTTCTCATTATGTTGATGTACATTTCTACAAAGGTCATTTTGATTACCCCTTTCCTTTTCTGTGTCTTTATTATACACTATTACGGGAGAAAATGCAATAGGCAAATTGCACAAAGATTTGCTCGAAAATTTGGTGAAACTGCCTATTGACAAAAATTCCGGGCGCAAGGAGCGTGCGCGCCCGGCTCAAAATAACAAAAGCCCCCGTTTGGGGACTTTCGTTTAGTTTTTGCTGACCGTGGTCTTGATGAAGCCACTGATGAGGTTGAGCAACAGAATCAAGCCGACACCTTGCCAAAAGTTGATTACTGCCAAGCCGAACAACTCAACAAGAAGCCAATTCCACAGCAACATCAAGAGCCAACCCTCAAAGCACATAATTGCAAAGGCGAGGAGCAAAACACCGAGGAGAACAAGAATGGCACCACCGCAACCGAGGTCATCAATCCAATCATTTTTTCTTCTCATTTGAAATTCATTCCTTTCTTTTTTATTGTGTATTTATTATAACATATTTATTTTTATTTGTCAATAGGTAGAGGATAATTTTTTTAATTATCCTCTTTAATTCGATAGGGTACATAGAAACTTACCTTGCAGTATCTTTTGCTTTTATGTCGGACAAGATACCAGCTGCCGAAGATGTGAATGGGGTTGTAGCCACCGTCCGCAAATCTTTTCACTCTCTGTTCTACTGTAATCATTATTCATCAAATCCTTTCTTGTGTTTTGTTTTTCTTGTGTATGAGCCTTTACCCTTTTTGTTGTCGATAGTAAATCCTCTTTTCTTAAAATGAAGATACTGTTCGAGTTCTTCGGGTGATTTCTTAAACATTCTTTTGTCGAGTTCTTTTTTCTTCTTTGACATTTTGATTACCTCTTTTCTTTGTTGTGTCTATATTATATCATAGACTTTTGGATTTGTCAAGCCTTTTTCTATATTTCTTTTTAAAATATCCACTATTTAAATATCTTTCATAATCACATTCACCGCTAAGATATCCTTGTTCCCACACATAACTTTGTAAAATCTGTGTTTCTTCTCTTTCGTGTTTGCGGTCAAAGAGACAAGCAACTGCCGCACAAGTATCAACAGTAATTATTGCTTTTTGATTAGTAGGGTCTTTTTTAAGAATTTCTAAATTATCAAGTCCTTCATTCACCCAACGAAGATAAAGTTTTTCATTTGCCTTATTCATTTTGATTACCTCTTTCCTTTGTTTCTGTAATTATTATATCACAGAAAAAGGGTTTTGTCAACCCTTTTTATGAAATATTTTCAAAATATTCTTCTGCGGAAACTTCATCGACATACCAATCACAACTTGCGTAATACTCTTCAAGTTCTTCGGTTTGTTCTTCTTCTGTCATATCCTCAAAGTTTTCATCGTCCCAACCGCTCACAAGATATTCATAGCCTTCTGCATTATTTCTGCAAAGTTCTTCTGCGATTGATTCTGCTTCTTTGATTGTTTCACATTCGATGTATTCTTCTTCGTTTGTGCCAACAAAGGGGGTCTCAACAGTGATTTTAAAATAAGCCATTTTTTATTACCTCTCATTTCTTTCTTTATTGTGATTACATTATATCATAGAAAAGGCTTTTTGTCAAGCCTTTTTATGATAATAATTCAAAAATATAGTGACAAGGGAAACAAATCAACAGAATTATACATCTTATTATAAATAAGATATTTAAAAAGGTTGTGCCGATTATTCCATATTTAATAAGGAATTTAATATCTCTTTTTGTAAATTTCTTGTGGTGGACTTTCCAACAGTGCCACATCAGAGCAAGACCAAAATAAGTTTCGTGTCCACAGTGCTTACATTCTATTTTTTCGTATCTTTCCATTTGAGTTTACCTCTTTCTTTATTTGTTGTATTTATTATA
>JAZSDJ010000185.1:0-3239 GCA_045531105.1 Eubacteriales bacterium
TAATACTATGCTTGGAAAAAGAAAAATAAGAAAAATTGTATTTGGACTTGTATTTGGTTACAATTTTAACAAGGAAACTAATGCTGAGCAATATTATAATGATGCTTATGATAATTTTTGTTGTGAAGACGACGAAAACGAAAGCGTTAAAGGCATGTTTTTGGGAATTTGTGAAAATATAGATGAAATTGATAATATAATTTCTGAAAGACTTCAAAATTGGTCTATTTCGCGTCTTTCAAAGGTTACTTTATCTATTTTAAGACTTAGTATATATGAAATGAAGTACAAAGAATTACCACCTCCCATTTCTATCAATGAGGCTGTTGAACTTGCAAAAGAATATGCAGAAGATGGTGCATCTTCGTATATTAATGGCGTTTTAAATACTATTGCGAAAAAAGGCTTTTAATATGGAGCGAAAAGTATTCGTAGGGATTGATACAAGCAATTATACAACATCATGTGCCATTTCTAACGAAAATGGAGAAGTTTTACATAATTTTCGTATATTATTACCTGTCAAGTATGGTGAAAGAGGTCTTAGACAAAGCGACGCTGTTTTTGCTCATATCAAAAACTTTAAATTGATTTCTAATATGATTAGAGAAAATTGCAAGGACTATAAAATCCTCGCGATTGGTTATTCAGCATTTCCAAGAGATACGCAAGGCTCGTATATGCCTTGCTTTTTAACAGGAGAAACCGTAGCCAATATGCTTTCGGCTTTCTCCGGTGCGGAAATATATGCTTTTTCTCATCAAAGTGGGCATATTAGATCTGCTATTTATTCAAGTGGACTTAGACCTTCCATTGATGAATTCATAAGTTTTCATGTGTCCGGTGGAACAACGGAAGTTTTAAAGATAAAAAAGACCGCCGATGAATATTATGATATAAAACTACTCGGCGGAAGTGTAGATTTGCACGCCGGACAAGCCGTTGATAGAGTAGGTGTTGCGATGGGATTAAATTTTCCTTGTGGAAAAGAAATGGAAAAATTGGCACTTTCTAATTCGTCTAAAATTCCTTCTCCTAAAATTTGCGTGAATGGTTATGATTGCAATTTATCAGGGCTTGAAAATCTCGCGATTAATATGTTTGCAAAATCGCAAGATAAATCGTTGATTAGTGCATATGTATTCGAATTTATTGGAAAAACTCTTGAAAAAATAACCGAAAATTTAAGAAAAGAATATATTGATTTGCCAATTTTGTATGCTGGTGGGGTTATGAGTAACTCTATTATTAAAACCCGATTAGATGAAAAATTTAAAAATGTATTTTTTGCCACTCCTGAATTTAGTGCTGATAACGCCTCAGGTATATCATTGTTGACAAGAGAAAAATATATGAAAAAATAACTGCAAAGGAGGAAAAAATGGCTGTATCTTATAGATTTGACGAAGATGGAAATGAATTGCCACCTGAAACGCGCAGTGTTTCTTGGGTAAACGATTATATTAAATCTCTCATTGAAGAAGAAGTTCAACTACAAGATTTTTATGTTTGTGGAGAAATATCAAACTTTAAAAATCATTCCTCCGGACATTTATATTTTACATTAAAAGATGAACAAAGCGAAATTAAAGCGGTAATGTTCAAAACTTATGCTTTAAGAAACAAATTTGTTCCTCAAAATGGTATGAAAGTTATAATTCATGCAAGAGTAGGCGTTTATGAAAAATTAGGTTCATATCAACTTTATGTTGATTCTATGCAACCTGACGGGCTTGGTTCTTTATATCTTGCATACGAACAGTTGAAAAATAATTTAGCCAAAGAAGGACTTTTCGATAAGGAACACAAAAAACAGATTCCAAAATTCCCCAAAAAAATTGGAATTATTACTTCACCAACTGGTGCAGCGGTGAGAGATATTATAAAAGTTTGTAAAAGAAGATGTCCTTTTATTAAACTTGTGTTATTTCCGTCTGCCGTGCAAGGTGAAAGCGCGCCACAGGAACTCATAAATGCTGTTGAGTATTTTACTGCAACTGATTATGTTGATTTGATTATAATAGGCAGGGGCGGTGGCTCGATTGAAGATTTATGGGCTTTTAATAACGAAAATTTAGCAAGAGCGATACACAAAACGCATATACCAGTAATTTCTGCCGTTGGACATGAGATTGATTTTACAATTTGCGATTTTGTGTCGGATGTTAGAGCAGCGACGCCATCGCATGCTGCCGAACTTGCAACGCCTGATATTAATGAACTTGAATTTTTTATTAATTCTTTTAAAACTCGTGCTTACACATCTATTAAAAGTGTTCTTGAAAGAAATAAAAAATCAATCAAAGATTTGCAAAATAATCGAATAATAAAAAATCCAACTATAATATTTGATTCCAAAAAAATGCAACTTTTGACAAATGTCGAAAACA
Organism: Eubacteriales bacterium; assembly: GCA_045531105.1. GTDB lineage: Bacteria > Bacillota > Clostridia > Oscillospirales > CAG-272 > RGIG2000. The sequence goes on from JAZSDJ010000185.1 coordinate 2,391, forward strand.
TGATTTCGGCAATGAATTTAAAAAATAAAGATTTAAGAATTGAACTTTCAAGAGTTAGCGCTTCTTTGGATGCCCTCAGTCCACTTTCTGTTTTGTCAAGAGGGTATGGTGCAATTTTTGATGAAAGTGAAAAAATTATAAAAAGTGTTAGCGAGATAAAACCGAATAAAAATATAATTATAAAGATGGTTGATGGAAAACTCAACGCTACTGTAAACGATGTAATTGAAAAGGAGAATATTTAAAATGTCTAATAATAAGGAAATTACATTTGAAAATGCTCTTGAAAGATTAGAAAAAATTATTGAAATGTTGGAAAGTGGAGATGCACCACTTGACGATTCGCTTGCGCTTTTTCAAGAAGGTGTTAATCTTGTTAAGATTTGTAACGAAAAACTTGAAAAAGCAGAAAATGCCGTTGCACAACTTGTTAATATAGATGGCGAATTTGTAGAAAAGGTTTTTCCAGAAGGGGAAAATGATGAAAATTGAAGAACGAATAAAAGAGTTTTCTACACTTGTAGAAAATGAATTAAAAAAACATATGGCAGTAAACGGCTATGGCATTGAAGAATCAATGTTATATAGTTTAATTGCAGGTGGAAAAAGAATTAGACCATTTATTGTCGCCGAAACATATAAAATGTTTTCAAACAGCGAAAATATTGAAAAAGCCCTTCCATTTGCTTGTGCGCTTGAAATGATTCATACTTATTCTTTAATTCATGACGATTTGCCATGCATGGATAACGACGATTACAGAAGAGGAAAACTTACAAATCATAAGGTTTTTGGAGAAGCGAATGCTCTTTTGGCAGGAGATGCTCTTTTGACCTATGCTTTTTATCT
>JAZSDJ010000178.1:0-1928 GCA_045531105.1 Eubacteriales bacterium
AAAAACTTTCTCCTGTTCTTGCAATGTATAGGGCAAAAACCTTTAATGATGCGCTTGATATGGCATATCAACTTATTGAGGATGGTGGACTTGGACACACCTCGTCTGTTTACCTTGATGAAATCAAGGCGCAAGATAAGTTAAATGCTTTTAAGAATAAAATGAAGACTTGTAGAATTCTTGTAAATACCCCTTCGTCGCACGGAGGAGTCGGAGATGTTTATAACTTTCGTCTCGCCCCTTCGCTTACGCTTGGCTGTGGCACATGGGGTGGAAACTCTGTTTCAGAAAACGTAGGTGTAAAGCATCTTTTGAACATTAAAACAGTAGCAATGAGGAGAGAAAATATGCTTTGGTTTAAAACTCCCGAAAAAATATATATTAAGCAAGGTTGTCTTGACCTCGCTCTTGGCGAATTAAAGACCGAATTGAATAAGAAAAGGGCATTTATAGTAACAGATAATTTCTTGTTTGAAAATGGCTATATTAAGCCTATTACGGACAAATTAAAGTCGCTTGATATTCAATATGCATCATTTCACAGCGTAGAACCTGACCCGACACTTGCTTGTGCAAGAGCGGGCGCTGAGCAAATGAGAGCCTTTTCGCCAGATGTAATAATCGCCTTCGGTGGAGGTTCCGCAATGGATGCAGCAAAAATAATGTGGGTTTTATACGAGCATCCTGAGGTTAGTTTTGAAGATATGGCGCTTCGTTTTAGTGATATAAGGAAACGTATATATACCTTCCCTAAAATGGGCGAGAGAGCATATTTTGTTGCTATTCCTACTTCTGCTGGAACTGGTAGTGAGGTTACACCATTTGCGGTTATCACAGACGAAAGTAGTGGACTAAAATATCCCCTTGCTGACTATGAACTTCTTCCTAATATGGCGATTGTCGATACCGATTTCCATATGAGTGCACCAAAGGGATTGACGGCCGCTTCTGGAATAGATGCGGTAACACACGCGCTCGAAGCATATGCATCTATAATGGCAACTGACTATACAGATGCAGTAGCGCTTCGCTCTCTTAAAATGGTATTTGAATTTTTGCCAAGGGCATATAACGATGGACAAACCGATATAATAGCAAGAGAAAAAATGGCTAATGCCGCAACTATGGCAGGAATTGCTTTTGCCAATGCATTTTTGGGAGTTTGTCACTCTATGGCTCACAAACTCGGCTCTTTCCACCACCTTCCACATGGAGTTGCGAATGCGTTGCTTATCGAACAGGTTATTCGTTTTAATGCAAGCGAAACTCCAACTAAAATGGGTACTTTCTCTCAATATGACCACCCACATTGCCTCCAAAGATATGCAGAAATTGCCGATTATCTTGGAATTAAGGGTAAGAATGACAAGGATAAACTTGAAGGCCTTGTAAAGGCTATTAACGACCTTAAAAGTAAGGTTGGAATAAAATCATCAATCAAGGATTATGGAATAGATGAAAAATCATTCCTTGATAGCCTTGATGAAATGACAGAGCAAGCCTTTGACGACCAATGCACAGGAGCGAATCCGAGATATCCATTAATGGCGGAAATTAAGCAAATGTATCTGAATGCTTACTACGGAAAAAGTGAAAGTGTTTAAGGAGGAATTTGTATGAAACTTGAAAATGTTGTAGCATCGAAAAAATCCAAGAGAACTTATCGAGATGGCAATAAATGGATAAAAACTTTTGATGAAAACTCAAAGGTTGATGTTCTTGCACAAGCCTTAAATCATGCCCTTATAGAAGAAACAAGTATAAAAATTCCTAAAATGCTTGAAGTAACAACAAGCGAGGGAAACTATACTATTATTACAGAGTATGTAAATGGTCAGAGCATACAAGATCTTATGGATAAAAATCCCGAAAAGATAGATGAATATATTGAAATGTTTGTTAATATACAAATGTCCATTCATATGGTA
>JAZSDJ010000093.1:0-6794 GCA_045531105.1 Eubacteriales bacterium
AAAAACGGCTTGATTATCGCCACGGGTGGTGGTGCAATATTAAGAGAAATAAATGTAACTTATCTTAGACAAAATGGTAGGATTTACTTCCTTAATCGCTCACTTGAAAAACTTACTCCAACAGGCGATAGACCTCTTTCAAACGACATAGAAACCCTTAAAAAGAGATACGACGAAAGATATGACAAATATGTATCAAGCGCTGATGTCGTTGTTGACGGCGACGGAACTGTTGAAGAAGTTGCAACAATAATAAAAGGAGAATTTTTTAAATGAAATTCCTTGTATTAAACGGACCAAATATAAATTTTCTCGGCATAAGAGAACCAGAAATTTATGGTGGAAATACTTATGATAACCTTGTTCAAATGGTAACTGACCATGCGCTCAATCGTGGCGTTAAGGTTGAATTTTATCAATCAAATCATGAAGGTGACTTGGTTGATGCGATACAAAAAGCATATTTTGATAAAATCGATGGAATTGTCTTTAACCCAGCCGCCTATACTCACACAAGTGTTGCAATTTTGGATGCATTGAAGGCTGTTTCAATTCCAACAGTTGAGGTTCACATCTCAAAAGTTGAAAGTCGCGAGGATTTTAGACAAATCAGTTATATAAGACAAGTTGCAAAAGAAACTATAACAGGCAAAGGCTTTGCAGGTTATACGGAAGCAATAGATTTCTTAATTGAATATTTGAAGGAACAAAAATGAAAGTAAAAATAGAAAAGGGTTTGCCAAGTGGCGAAATTTTCGCGCCACCTTCCAAAAGTTATGCACACAGACTTCTTATTTGTTCAGCACTTTCAAAAAAAGGCGAAGTTTGTGGCATAATTGATAGCGAAGATATGCTTGCAACTCTTGACTGTATAAAATCTCTTGGTCTTGATTATACAAGAAAAGATAGAACAGTTTCGATTTTCAAAGGTGAAAATGAAAGCAATATCTTTAATTGTAGAGAAAGCGGAAGCACGCTCAGATTTTTTATTCCTATTGCACTTGCAAGAGGAGGCGTGTGCGAGTTTCACGGAACAAAACGACTCATTTCTCGTGGAATAAGCGTTTATGAAGATATTTGCAAAAATCAAAACATATCAATAAAATTCACCGATACCTCAATAATTTTCAATGGAAAACTTTTCCCCGATGTCTTTGAGGTTCGTGGAGATATCAGCAGTCAATTTATAAGTGGACTTTTCTTTGCCTTGCCACTGCTTGATGGCGATAGTACAGTGAAAATTACCACTCCACTTGAAAGCAAACCTTACATAGATATAACAATAGATGCTCTTTCAAGGTTCGGTATAGTTATTGAACAAAAGGGCGATAGAGAGTTTTTTATAAAAGGAAAACAAAAGTATCAGTCGATAAACACAATCGTTGAAGGTGATTTCTCAAACTCGGCTTTTCTTGAAGCGTTTGGAGTTTTGGGAACTGATATATCTGTAATTGGACTCGACTATTGCTCCCCACAGGGAGACAAGGTATATAAAGAGCATTTTGAAAAAATCAAAAATGGCTACTTTGAGGCGGACATTTCCGAATGTCCTGACCTCGGTCCTATATTGATTGCCCTTTGTGCATCAAAGGATGGTGGCTATATCACGGGAACTAAGAGGCTCAAAATTAAGGAAAGTGACCGTGCAGAAGCAATGGCAAGAGAACTTGCTAAATTCGGAATACGCGTAGACGTGTTTGAAAATGCAGTAAAAATACATAAAGGATCGCTAAAAACACCAAAAGAGGTTTTAAACTCTCATAACGACCATAGGATTGTTATGGCACTCAGTGTTATTTCAACACTTGTAGGCGCTGAAATTGATGGTTGTGAGGCAGTTTCTAAAAGTTATCCTGATTTCTTTAAAGATATTTGCTCACTTGGTGTTTTATGTGAAATAACAGAATGAAAATTATCAACGATGTTAAATTTTTAATAGTAGGTCTTGGACTTATAGGTGGTAGTTATGCTCAGGCTTTGACCGACCTTGGTTACGAAGTAGGCGCAATAACACGCTCTCAGTCCTCAATCGACTATGCAAAAGAAAATGGACTTATTGCTCACGGAACAACAGAGGTTACAAGCGACTATGTGTCGAAATTTGATGTTATAGTTTTTGCATTATACCCAAAAGTTTTTGTAGAGTGGATAGATAAATATCAGTCCTATTTCAAGTCGGGCGCACTTTTGACTGATGTAACAGGTGTAAAAGGACCGATTGTTTATAAAATTCAAGAGATGTTACGCGACGATGTTGAATTTGTAGGCGCTCACCCAATGGCAGGTAAAGAGGTTTATGGTGTTCAAAACGCAGACAAATCAATATTCAGAAATGCTAACTACATAGTAACGCCAACGACTAAAAATACTCAAAAAGCGATTGAAGCAACAAAGCAAATCGGCAGGATTTTAGGATTTAAAACTGTGTGTGAACTCTCACCCGAGGAACACGATGAAATGATAGGATTTTTGTCGCAACTCACACACTGTATTGCAGTTTCGCTTATGGACTGCAAAGAAAGCGAAAGATTGGTTGATTATACAGGTGACTCTTTCCGAGACCTTACACGAATTGCAAAAATCAACGACAGTATGTGGAGCGAACTTTTCTTGCTCAACAAAGAAGAACTTCTTTCTCAAATGGATTTGTTTATGTCTAAATTCACTGAACTTCGTAATGCTCTTGCAAATGAAGATACAGAAAAAATGAGAGAGATGATGCGTATTTCAACGGAACGCAGAAAACATTTTGATAAAAAATAATTGATGATATGAAAAGGAAGGGAAAACCATTATGAATATGGATTTCAAAAGAAAATTACCAACGCCAAAGGAAATTAAGGAAATGTATCCGATTTCCGATGAACTTCTTGCAAAAAAGCAAGAGAATGACAAAGAAATTCAAGCAATTTTCACAGGCGAGAGTGATAAACTCGCACTTGTTATAGGACCTTGCTCAGCAGACCGTGAAGATGCTGTTCTTGACTACATATCAAGACTTCGCAAAGTTCAGGAACAAGTAAAAGATAAAATTATAATCATTCCTCGTATTTATACAAACAAACCAAGAACAACAGGTGATGGCTATAAAGGAATGCTTCACCAACCAGACCCAAATGAAAATCCAGATATGTTGAAGGGTGTAATCGCTATTCGTAAACTCCATATGAGAGCGATGGAGGAAACAGGATTTTCTTGTGCTGACGAAATGCTTTACCCTGAAAATCACAGATACCTCAGCGACCTTCTTTCTTATGTTGCAGTTGGCGCTCGTTCTGTTGAAAATCAACAACATCGTCTTACAGCAAGTGGACTTGATATTCCAGTAGGTATGAAAAACCCAACAAGTGGTGACCTTTCTGTTATGATGAACTCAATCACAGCAGGTCAACATAAACACACATTTATTTATCGTGGTTGGGAAGTTGAGAGCAAGGGTAACCCCATGGCACATGCTATTTTGAGAGGCTACGTAAACAAACATGGTCAATCACTTCCAAATTACCACTACGAAGACCTTATGCACCTTCTTGAATGTTACAACAAAACAAATCTTGCAAATCCAGGCGTTGTAGTTGACACAAACCACGCAAACTCTGGCAAAAAATGGGCAGAGCAAGTGAGAATTGCAAAAGAAATTCTTCATAGCACAAGACACAACAAAGACATTTTTAAACTCGTTAAAGGACTTATGATTGAGTCTTATATCGAGGATGGTTGCCAAAAGGCAGAAGAGGGCATTTACGGAAAATCAATTACAGACCCATGTCTTGGCTGGGAAAAAACCGAACGCCTCATTCTTGATATAGCGGATGTTAGATAAGGAGATAATTATGGCAGAAGAAATTTTTCCAAACGAAATCGGAGAAGACGAATTCGCAAATGACGATATCGTCACATTAAGATCAGCCGATGGAGAAGATATTGACTTCGTTGAAATTGCAGGAATCGCACACAAAGGCGAATTTTATGCAATACTTCAACCGGTTGAATTAATTGAAGGAATGGCTGAGGATGAAGCGCTTGTTTTCAAAGTAGAAAGACTTGAAGACGGTAGCGATAAATTCTCAATCGAACTCGACGACGATATAATCAATGCGGTTTTCGAAACATATAACAAACTTCTCGATGGCATAAAAAACGATGAAGCCGAAGAATAATCAAAAACAATAGCAAAAAACTCACGCACTTTGCGTGAGTTTTTTCTTTTACCAAAACTTGAAAAACGCGACACTTAATAGAGCGTTTTTTGCTTTGTTTAATTAAAATTTAAACAAAATTTAAGTAAAATTTAAGTAAAGTATTGCATTTGGCACATATATGTGATATACTTTTAACGTGGATGGGAAACTTTTCTGTCTATCAAAATAAAAAATCCCCGAGGCGAAATATGAAAGAATCATGGTTTTATATTGACTGGTTTAATTTTTGGTACTTCTTTTTCTTAATCATAAGCGCAGGACTTATTGTAGGACTTTATTTCTTGCTTAGAAATAAAAGCACAAAAGTTAAAAAAATTGTATTATTTTCAATATTAGCATTAGGTCTTATAATGCACTTTACAAAAGTATTTTACCCACCATATTCAGTTGACGAGGCGAGAATGCTCCGCGACTCTTGGTTTGTTAATATATGTGGCGCAAATATCGCACTTTTCCCATTCTTTTTCTGGTGTAAAAACAAGTATGTCAAAGATTATATGTTCTATATAGGTGTAATAAGTGGCTTAATTGCACTTGTTTACCCACAAGAACCAATGGCAAAAAACGCATCAGTTGAAACAATGCTTGCAAATGGTTGGGCAGACATATATGTTCCTCAAATGGAGCAATGGATGGACATTCTAAGATTTTACTTCCATCACTGGATGCTTATTGCAATTCCACTTCTTATGGTACTTTTGGGACTTCATAAACTCTCATATAAAAGAGTTTTGGATGCGCCAACGGGCTTGCTTCTTGTAATGCTCTTTATAATGCTTAATCAACTTTTCCAAGCCGAACTTGGCTACATTCCTTTAAGAAATGACGACTTTTTTGATGTGAACTGGAAAAACACCTCATACATTTGGGGACCTGATGGTGACGCAATTGGAAACTTCCTTGCGACCTTTACGCCAGACTTCTTTACGATAGTGCCAGAGGGCGCTCACGAGGGAGAGGTAAAATACTGGCCATGGTTCTGGCTCATCGTTCCTTGCTACATTCTCGTTACAGCAATGGCATTTGCAATCAGTATGATTTGGGATCACAAAGCACTCGTTGCTGATTGTAAAGCACTTCCTAATAAGTGTAAGACCCTGTGGGCGAAAATCACATCGTCAAAACTTTATAAAAAGGTCTTCAAAAAGAAGGAAGACGAACAAGAAATAGCCGAACAGTCAGATGAGGACAAGGTTGAACAAAAGGTAGAATAAAAGCAGGGATGTTGCAACAAGCACAGACCAAAAATAGACACATTCCCCTTTTTGAAATTAAGTTCAGACAATAATTTTAGTAAATATTTAAGGTTGAGAACTTGCAACGAATTGCAAGTTCTCTTCATTTTAATGTCCATTTTTTAGGTGCGACCTCGCTCTCTACCGTACCAAGTACGCCGACGGGAACAAGTTCACTTCTGCACTCGTTTCACTATCCCTAAAATAAAAAAGGGGGTCGCTTAATGCGACAACCCCTTTTATACAATAATCAAAGCGACAACGAATACGCCAAGCATAAACGATATGATAAGTGTTGAGTAAATAAGCATTCCGAGAAGATATTTTTTGTCTTTTGTCGTTATAAATTGACCAACACATTCCGAAAAACCTTTGAGGTTTCCTGTACACATAGTCGTAGCAACCACAAATCCACTGATATTTCTTATAACTTGAAGTTGAATAGCGACACCAAAAGCGATAATAAGATTTGATATTGAATTTGAATCAACCAAAAGTCCAATAGTATAACAAACAACCGAAATAGCGATGGATATAATTTCGTACTTTTTAATTTTTGTTAAAAAATGAGCCGCAACAATTCCCAAAACAAAAGCGAAAATAGACAACACATATTTGCCAATTTCTCCGTATTCGCATCTTGCAAGTTTGATGGCGATTTGTATCATGTTGCCAGTCTGCATCGCAGCAAACATTCCACCGTGCATAAGATAACAAAAAGCATCAAGTCCACCGGCAATAAATATGAGAATAAGCGCGGGAAAATACTTCTTCTTTTCCATAATTCCACACTTAAAAATGAATTCATACTTTCGTATGTCAAATGAAGTATATCACAAAAAAATACGTAAATCAAGAAAAATATTATTAAAAACAAAAAATAAGTTAAAAGTGTTGACAATAAATAAAAAATAGAATATAATTTAGTATATTTTGTTAGCGCATTCGCGCACGACAGGAAGATTGTTACATAGGGGGCTTTTATGAGTACAATCGCAGAGATTTTCGGCACAATGGTTTTCGATGATAAGGAAATGAAGGCACGTTTGCCAGAAGATATCTATAATTCTATTCAAAACACAATAAAAAACGGAAAGCATCTTGACCTTGCTGTTGCAAATGTGGTTGCGAAAGCGATGATGGAGTGGGCTATTGAAAAAGGCGCAACTCATTATACGCACTGGTTCCAACCTATGACAGGTATCACAGCGGAGAAACATGATAGTTTTGTATCTCCACAAGAAAATGGTGTTATTATGGAATTTCGTGGAAAAGAACTCGTAAGAGGAGAGCCTGATGCATCATCATTCCCGTCAGGAGGCCTTCGCGCAACATTTGAGGCAAGAGGCTATACCGC
>JAZSDJ010000117.1:0-2381 GCA_045531105.1 Eubacteriales bacterium
GGATTGACCTGTTGTCTTCCTAAGACCGCTTGGCCTCCGACTTATGGAACATACATTTGATTCTATAAAAATAGGTCTTGCTTCTCCGGAAATGATCAGAAGTTGGTCTTGGGGTGAGGTAACAAAACCCGAAACCATCAACTATCGTACTCAAAAACCAGAGAAGGATGGTCTTTTCTGCGAAAAGATTTTTGGTCCAACAAAAGACTGGGAATGTTTTTGCGGAAAATATAAACGCCCACGCCATAAAGGACACAAATGTGAAAAATGTGGCGTTGAGGTAACGACAAAAAAAGTTCGTCGTGAAAGAATGGGACATATTGAACTTGCATGTCCTGTATCTCACATTTGGTATTCAAAAGCAATCCCATCAAGAATGGCTTTGCTTCTTGAAGTTTCTCCAAAAGCGATTGAAAACGTAATTTATTTCGTACAAAGAATAGTAATTGATCCAGGTGATACTCCACTTCTTAAATATCAAGTACTTACTGATAAAGAGTATCAAGATAACTATGAAAAATACGAAAATCGTTTTAAGGCGGAAATGGGCGCTGAGGCAATCAAGAAACTTCTTGCCGAGATTGATATTGATGAACTTTCAAAACAACTCAAAGAAGAACTTGCTTCTGCAAGCGGTCAAAAGAAAATTAAAATAATAAAAAGACTCGAAATCGTAGAAGCGTTCAGAAAATCAGGAAATCGTCCTGAATGGATGATTCTTGATGTTATTCCTGTACTTCCACCTGAAATCAGACCAATGGTACCTCTTGATGGTGGCAGATATGCAGCGTCTGATATAAACGATCTTTATCGCAGAGTAATTAACAGAAACAATCGTCTTAAAAGACTTATCGAGCATAACACTCCTGATATGATTATCAAGAATGAAAAGAGAATGCTTCAAGAAGCGGTTGATGCGCTTATCGACAATGGTAAACGTGGTAAGCCTGTAACAGGTCCGAGCAATCGCCCATTGAAATCTCTTTCTGAAATGCTTAGAGGTAAGCAAGGACGTTTTAGACAAAATCTTCTCGGTAAACGTGTTGACTATTCCGGTCGTAGCGTTATCGTTGTAGGACCAAGTCTTAAAATTTATCAATGTGGACTTCCTCGTGAAATGGCTCTTGAACTCTTCAAGCCGTTTGTAATGAAACGTCTTGTAGAAACTCAAAAAGCAGGAAACATTAAGGAAGCGGGAAGAAAAGTAGAGAAAGTAGCGGACGAAGTTTGGGACGCACTTGAAGTTGTAATCAAAGAGCATCCAGTTCTTCTTAACCGTGCTCCTACACTTCACCGTCTTTCTATTCAAGCATTTGAACCTGTGCTTGTTGAAGGAAGAGCGATAAAACTTCACCCACTCGTATGTAAAGCATTTAACGCTGACTTCGATGGTGACCAAATGCCAGTTCACGTTCCACTTTCTAACAAAGCACAAGCAGAGGCTAGATTCCTCATGCTCTCTGCAAACAACCTTTTGAAGCCTGTTGATGGTAAAGCCATTGCTGTTCCTTCACAAGATATGGTTCTTGGCTCTTATTACCTTACACTTGATCCAAGAGAAGGCGAAAAAGGCGCAGGAAGTATCTATCGTAACCTTGATGAAGCAATTATGGCTTACGAAAATAATGATCTTGAACTTCATGCTCCTATCAAAATAAGAGTAGAAAAAGAAATAGATGGTGAAAAGAAGTCAAAAATTATCAACGCAACACTCGGAAGACTTATTTTTAACAGTAACATTCCACAAGATCTTGGCTATGTAGATAGAACAACAGATCCATTTGGCCTTGAAATTGATTTCGTTGCAGGAAGTAAACAACTTTCACAAATCGTTGACCGTACAATTAAAATCCACGGCTTTACAATGGCCGCTGAGGTTCTTGACAGCATCAAAGCAATGGGATACAAGTATTCAACAAGGGCTTCACTCTCAATTTCTGTTGCAGATATGGTTATTCCAGAAGAAAAATATCATATCGTTAAAAAAGCGGAAGAGAAAGTTGACGAAATCTTCTCATACTATGAAGAGGGCGAACTTACTGATAACGAAAGATATAATTGCGTAATCGACATTTGGAATAAAGCAACAAACGACGTTGTCTCAGAAATCCAAAAGAAATTCAACAAATACAACCCGATTAAGATGATGTCCGACTCAGGTGCGCGTGGTAGTATGACACAGATGCGTCAGTTGGCTGGTATGCGTGGACTTATGTTCTCTGCAACTGGTAAAACAATGGAAATTCCAATTAAATCCAACTTCCGTGAAGGCCTTACTATTCTTGAATATTTCGTGGCTGCAAGATCCGCTCGTAAATCACTTTCAGATACCGCTCTTAAAACCGCAGACTCAGGATACCTTACAAGAAGACTTGTTGATG
>JAZSDJ010000179.1:0-4483 GCA_045531105.1 Eubacteriales bacterium
TCTTACTGTAATGTTTCTTACCTTGCTGTAAAGGTGTCCAAAGCGAATTGCTGCGCTACGAGAGGACATAAGGCAATCGTAAATTTCCATATTCTCGCAAATGCCATTCTCGTTTGTGATACAGGTCGCAGCAAAGCAGTCATCTCCACAGAGGAAGGTTGAGTTTCTTACAATAATGTTTCTTGATGCTGTACAATGCACACCGTCGTTGTTGCCGATTCGGTTGTGGTTGTCAACATAAATGTTTTCAACTAAAATATTCTCACAGTTTGAGAAAACAAGAGTCCAACAAGGCGAGTTGAAAATTTTAATTCCGTCTATTGTGATATTTTTGCAGTTGTTAAAGAAAATTGGTTGAGTTGGGCGCTTAACAAGACCGATAACCATTTGCTCGGCGTATTCCTTGGTCATTCCCTCGTCTGTTATGAATGGTGGCAAATATTGGTCAAAATCAAAGAACGCATCGCCATTCATTTGAATTTTTCCCTCGCCAGTTATACGAATGTTTTCACAGTCAAGTGCGTAAATAAGCGACACAGTCTGCTTCATTTCAAGGTGATAAAAGCCACAATCATAGTAATGCTCAATGTTGCGAGAGCCAACAAGTTCCGCTCCTTTTTCGAGCAAAATAGTAATGTCGCTACGAAGGGCAATCGTTCCTGTTACATAGTAACCTTTTGGGAAAACGAGCGTGTCTCCCTTGCCTGATTCGTCAATGAGTTTTTGGAGTGCTTTTGTTTCAAGCGTAACACCATCACCAACAAGTCCATAATCCTTTACATTTAAAATCGCCATAATTTCTCTCCTTATATGTTATTAGAAATGAATGAATTGCTTTAAGCATTAATTCAAATTAATGAATTGCACACGAAGTGTGCATTAATTCTCGCATTCTGCTAACGCTCCAACGCACAGCGTTCAATTCATGCAAGGTTTCCTTGCAATTAATTAGTGAAGCGTTGGTTTCCCTTCGCAGTATAGCGAAGTTTAATGATTCTCAAAATATATTAACAACACAGACACATCGGCGGGTGAAACGCCACTAATTCTTGACGCTTGACCAAGTGTCAGTGGTTTTACTTTGTTGAGTTTTTGTTGGGCTTCTATTCTTAGACCTTTGATTTTGGTATAATCAAGGTCGCTCGGGAGTGGTTTTTGCTCCAATTTTTCTTGCCTTGCGACTTCTTGGAGTTGCTTTTTCACATAGCCCTCGTATTTTATCTCAGTTTGAGCCACAAAAATGATTGATTTTTTCAAAATCGGGCGATATGTGTCGAATTTTGCCATATTTTCGTAGTCAAGTTGAGGTCTTTTCAAAAGTTCGTAGAGAGAAACGCCTGTTGCGATTGGCGCTGTTCCGAGTTCTTCAAGCATTTTATTGAGTTCTTCGCTTGGGCGAATTGTCGTGTGCTTGGTTCTCTCTATTTCTGCCTCGACGGCTTTTCTTTTTTCGGTGAAGAATTCCCATTGCTCATCGCTGACAAGTCCAACCTTTCTTCCTATTGGGGTTAGACGGTTATCGGCATTATCTTGACGAAGAAGTAGGCGATATTCCGAGCCTCAGGTCATCATACGATATGGCTCGTTTGTTCCCTTTGTTACAAGGTCGTCAATGAGAGTTCCGATATACGACGAGGACCTTGGCAAAATAAGAGGCTCTCTCCCTTTCAATTTAAGAGATGCGTTAATTCCAGCCACAAGTCCTTGCGCGCCCGCCTCCTCATAGCCTGATGTTCCGTTGAACTGTCCTGCACCATAAAGTCCCGATATGCGTTTGTATTCAAGGGTTGGCAAAAGTTCTTGTGGGTCAGTGCAATCGTACTCTATTGCGTATGCGTATCGCATAATTTGTGCATTTTCAAAGCCTGCAAGTGAGTGGACCATTTCTACTTGAACCTCGATTGGCATAGAGGTCGAAAAGCCTTGTAGGTACATTTCCTTCGTGTCCGAACCCATAGGTTCAAGGAATAATTGGTGACGTTCCTTGTCGGCAAAGCGAACGATTTTGTCCTCAATCGATGGGCAATATCTTGGTCCTATTCCGTGAATGTTTCCAGAATACATTGCCGAGCGCTTTATATTATTTTTGATTATTTCATGCGTCTTTTGGTTTGTATATGTTATGTAGCAAGGGATTTGCTCCCTTTTTGCGTACGCTTCTTCGTCTGTTTTGTAGGAGAATGGAAACTGGTCACTATCTCCGAGTTGGATTTCAAGTTTTGAATAGTCAATGCTATCTGCGTGAATTCTCGCGGGCGTGCCTGTCTTAAAGCGCATCATTGTAATGCCCTCTCGAACAAGCGCCTCGGTAAGTCCTGTCGCTGCCATTAAAGAGTCTGGACCTGACTTATAGCAAATATTTCCCGTGTGAATTGTGCCGTTTAAGAATGTACCTGTACACAAAATCGCACACTCTGTCGTGTATTCCTCGCCAAGGCGAGTTATAACCTTGTCTATTTTCTTTTGTCCGTTTTCGACCTTTGTTGCGATATCGACAATCTCCGCTTGAATCACGCGAAGATTTGGTGTGTTTTCAAGAACACTTTTCATAATTGAGCGATATTTCATTCTGTCGGCTTGTATGCGTTTTGAGTAAACCGCTGCGCCCTTGCCGAGATTGAGAGTTCTTGCTTGAAGAGTGACAAGGTCTGCGCTTCTGCCCATTTGACCACCAAGCGCATCTATTTCATATACTAAATGGCCCTTCGCCGTTCCACCGATTGATGGATTGCAAGGGAGATTCGCTATTGCGTCAAGCGACATTGTAAAAAGTATGGTGTCAATGCCCATTCTCGCACACGCAAGGGCGGCCTCTACGCCTGCATGCCCAGCGCCAACTACTACAACCTGTGCTTTGTTTTCCATATAGTACTCCTTTTTTGATGAATTGCGCCCGTTGCGCATTAATTCTCGAACACTTGCGTTCAATTCATAGAGCGAAGCGAGAATTAATTATTTATGGTATTCAATATTAATAATAAAGCATAAGAAGCAAGAAAGACAAGGCGCACCACAGATTAGGGGCGATAGCGTACTTGGTGTACGCTGAGGTCGTAATCGAGGAGCTACGCAGTATTTCGTAGCTTATTAGGCTTTATTTATGGTATTCGATATTGCTAATAAAGCATAAGAAGCAAGTTGTTCAAGGCGGACTGGAAGCCACAGCCGACGGCGTATATGGCATACGGCAAGGTTGTGGATGAAGCCCAACGAAGAAGAACGTAGCTTATTAGGCTTTATTTGTGATAGCGTGTGTTATTGATTATAGATAAACTCCTATATATCGTTTCGTGCAAAATTACTCTTAAAAGTTGATGTGGGAAGGTGAGTTTTGAGATTGAGAGTTTATAGTCCGCTCTTTGTTTCACTCCGTCGCTAAGTCCGTATGATGAACCGATTATAAATGCAATCTCACTCTTTCCGCTGATTGCAATTTCGTTCAACTTGCTTGCGAGTTCCTCGCTTGAAAGTTGTTTTCCCTCAACGCACATTGCAACAACATATGTCTTTTGAGTGATTTTTTCAAATATTCTCTTTTCTTCGATTTCAAGCGCCTTGTCAATTTGCATCTTAGTCGGGTTTTCGGGAAGTTTTTCTTCTTTTAAAATAACTTCCTCAAATTTACACCACGCGCCAAGTCGCTTTTTGTATTCGTTACTTGCATCACGAAGATAATTTTCTTTAAAATCGCCAGTTGCGATTATCTTAATATTTAACATTTTTAACTCCACATTGAAGAATCTAACCTGCCTGTGATGAAAGCCTTTTTATCATTTCGCACTTTTATTCTTCGTTTCTTGGAATATCAAGTATTGTTGGTGTGTGACCTGTTGATGGCAAATATTTTTCCAAAATGTCTTTTGTTTTTATTTTTAGGCTTGTTGTGTTTTCGCAAGGGTGACAGCCGATAAATTCAGGCTCTAAAACTTCCTTGTCGATAAGTAGATTTATTGTGTGGTCCTTGTCATTCATAAGTCCCATAATACTAACCGAGCCTGGATGAACATCAAGAAACTTTTCAAGATATTCGCTCTCTGCAAACGAAAGACGAGCAGAGTTTATCATATGCGAAACATCTTTTGTTCTAAACGCCTTGTTCGCTGGCATCATAAGTAAGTAAAACATTGTGTGCTGACGGTTGCAAAGAACAAGATTCTTGCACATAACTGTTTCGAGCGCAATGTCGATAGCCTCGCAATCGTTCATTGTTTCGGCACGCGCGTGGTCAACACGATAAAATTCTATTCCCAGATTGTCAAGGTAGTCGTAAACACGAATCTCCCTTGCTTCTCTGCCACTTTCGTCCTTTGGACGACCTTTTAGTAAAATCATAGTTAAATCCCTCGGTGCGAATACTCGCACAATGAAATCCACACAAGGTGTGGTTGAAATTCGTCTGCGACGATTGAAATGATTGCTACGCAATCTTGAAATCCAAAAATTTTATTTTTGGACAAAATTTAACAATAAAGAAGCCTACCGC
>JAZSDJ010000062.1:0-3359 GCA_045531105.1 Eubacteriales bacterium
ACAAATGTGATGACGTTGACGACCCAGAACTTCTCGACCTCGTTGAGATGGAAATTCGTGACCTTCTCTCTGAGTACGACTTCCCAGGTGATGACATTCCAATCATCCGTGGATCTGCAAGAAACGCTCTTGTTTCAGAGAACAGAGACCCATCTGCTCCTGAATACGCTTGCATTTGGGAACTTATGGATGCTGTTGACTCATACATCCAAACTCCTGAAAGAAAAGCAGACCTCCCATTCCTTCTCCCAGTAGAAGACGTATTCTCAATTTCAGGTCGTGGTACTGTATCTACCGGTAGAGTAGAGCGTGGTACTGTTAAGATGGCTGATACTGTTGAAATCGTTGGTCTTACTGACGAAAAGAGACAAACAGTTATTACAGGTATCGAAATGTTCCACAAACTTATGGACAGCGCTGAGGCTGGTGATAACGTTGGTCTTCTTCTCCGTGGCGTTCAAAAGAACGAAATCGAAAGAGGTCAAGTACTTTGTAAACCAGGTTCAATCAACCCACACACAAAATTTGTAGGTACTGTATACGTTCTTACAGAAAAAGAAGGTGGTCGTTCAAAACCATTCTTCTCAAATTACAGACCACAATTCTACCTCAGAACAACTGACGTTACAGGTACAATCATGCTCAAAGATACAGACATGGCAAAACCTGGCGATAACGTAACAATGGAAGTTGAACTTATCACTCCTATCGCTATCGAAAAAGGTCTCCGTTTCGCTATTCGTGAAGGTGGCCGTACAGTTGGTTCAGGTCAAGTTACTGAAATCGTTGGCTAATTTAAAACGATTTAACCAAACAATTAAAAAGGACTCTTGCAAAAGAGTCCTTTTTTGTATTTTATAATATAATGCAAATTAAACCATTTGAACCTTCATTTATAACTCTGGAAAGAGTATCAGACAATCTTGCACGCGAATCTTCGGAGATGTGTTCGAGTTTCGCATGCAATCCTTCGTTTACAAGTTCATAAAGCGACTTTCCAAACATATTTGATTCCCAAATTTTCTTAGGGTCGTCTTCAAATTCATCGAGCATATATTTTACAATTTCTTGCGACTGTTCAGCAGTTCCAACAATAGGATTAATTTCCGTTTCAATTTGCGCTCTTATCATATGAATAGAAGGGGCAGAGGCGCGAAGTTTAACACCATAAGAACCAGAATGTTTAACTATCTCGGGTTCTTCAAGAGTCATATCTTCAACATCAGGAAGCACAATTCCATAACCCGTTTCGTTTACTTCATCAATAGCGGAAGCGAACTTATCAAGTTCCTTTTTTGCAAAACTTAAAGACTTTATGTTAAGGAACAAATCAGCATCGTCTTTAATTTCAGTGTCACAAAATTCGCTTATTATTTTATAGTATAAATCCTTTTTTAACGATATATCGACACATATTTCACCACTTCCAAGGTCGCAAATACTCGTAGGAGTGCCTTCAATGTATTCATTTTTTGCAAGTTCGTTCAAACATAACTGAATATCATCTATTTTTGAAATTTCAACAGTCGAATTCTTTATAGAATTAATAACGCTTGATTTTAACCAATGGTCGCTTTCGAGAGAAGAAAGGTATTTAGGCAACATAAAACGAATTTCATTAATAGAGAATTGACCAAGCAAAAGTTTCATAATTCCATCGAAATCTTCATTTGATAATTCTAAAATATTAACAAGAGCAACAGGCGCACCATATTTTTCTTCCACACTCAAAGCCAACGCGTGAGATTCTTCGCTTTCGGGAGAGGCAGAGTTCATAACTATAACAAAAGGCTTGCCAAGTGTCTGTAATTCGTTGATTACACGCCTTTCCGCATTTATGTAGTCTTCTCGTGAAAAATCCCCATAAGAGCCATCACTCGTTACAACAATTCCAACAGTAGAGTGGTCAGTTATAACTTTTTTAGTGCCAAGTTCAGCAGCCTTTTCAAACTCCATAGGCTTCTGTGACCACGGAGTGTTTACCATTCTTGCGCTTCCATCTTCGTTAGTCCCCAAAGCACCATCAATCATATATCCAACACAATCAATTAAACGAACCTTCATTTTAGTATCGCCAATACGAACACCCACCGCCTCGTCTGGAACAAATTTCGGTTCAGTGGTCATAACAGTTTTGCCCGATGCACTCTGTGGGGTTTCGTCTTTCGCTCGCTCACGGTCATATTCCGTTTCGATGTTAGGAATTATCGCTCCGTCCATGAATTTTTTTATAAAACTTGATTTTCCACTTCTGACAGGACCAACTACTCCTATGTAAATCTCGCCGTTCGTTCTTTTTGCAATATCCTCGTATATGTTCATAAAATCCTCTCCTTGTGAGTTTCTTTCAGAATTTATATTAAATCATATGCAAGAAAAAATTTTTATAGTACAAAAAAATGCCTTTCCAAAGAAAAGCACATTTTTGTTAGTTTAATTGTGTTTAAATTACAATGATTCAGACATTAAAGAGTTTAATTCTGATTGCAATTCAGGTGGTAAATTCTCCATAAGTACGCCCATGATAACACCTGCAAGAACAATGGCTACGATTGAAAAAACAACGGATACTATTCCACAAATCAATCCGGCAATAGCCATACCTGATGTCATTTTTGCAAGAAATTTTTCAAGAACGAACAAAACGATTGCGACGATTGCAATAATCAAACTTATGTAAGAGTTGCAACAGCAACAAATCAAAGAAATAATACCACAAATCATTGAAGCAATACCAAAAACTTTTGAACCTTCCATTGTATATCTCCTTTTTTATGTAATAATATATTATAGTTATATATTATCACTTTGTTGATAAATTTGCAATACTTTTTTAAAATAATTGCTTTTTTTGTCTTAGTATGATAGAATAAACCTAATGACAGAGAGGAGGCAATATGAAACTTACAAAAAAACTTTTGATATGGTTTAACGCCTGTGCAGTTTTTGTGTTAATTTTATTTGTGATAATATCAAAAATATTAACACAGATGGAGTATAAATGCGTTTTTGCAAGTAAAATGTTTATGTATTGTCCCGGTTGCGGAGGAACTCGCGCCGTTTCCTCGCTTCTGCACTTTGATATATTATCAGCAATGAAATATAATATTATAGTGCCAATAATGCTTGTACTTTATATTTATTACAATATTGTTGCAATTATTTCAATAAAGAAAAAAGAAGAGGACTTTTTTACTAATAAAAGACTTATTCCAATATATGTGTTCATAGGAGTAATTGTTCTTAATTTTATACTTAGGAACGTACTGTTATGGGGATTTGGAATTGATATAATAGGAGATTTCCTATCGTAAAAACAAGCATTTTTTGCAAGACCTTGACATTATAATAATTATATG
>JAZSDJ010000269.1:0-1804 GCA_045531105.1 Eubacteriales bacterium
GATGGCATTCAATCCACTTAACGGAAATTATGTGGTTTATGCAGTGGTTGCCGTAGTTGCTCTTATTCTTCTCGTATTGCTTGCTTTCGTAAAGAAAGAAATCGTATATGTAGATCCTGACACCAACTACGAAATCGCACACGAAAAGTATGGATGGGGTAAAAAAATTGCTCTCTCATCCGCAAACAAAACAGGTAAAAAATTCCTTTGTTGGAGTTATGACGAAAATGGTGACAAACGCGTTACTAAAAAGAAAATTCGTCTTTTCCGCACAACAGAACTCTTTGCAGTTTGGGAAAAACCACTTGTTGGTATCGCTATCGAGGATGCAAACGCAGCACTTGAATTTGTTTACATAGACGATGCAACAGGCGAAGAAATGACAAAAGAGGTTTGTCCTTTCTCTGTAAATGTTCCTATGGAAGTTCGTGGAGAGGCTATTCTTGGTTGGGCGCTTGACCCATCACAAGGACCACTTGTTACTGCATCTGAAAAAGACAAGAGTGTTCTTACAGTTGAACTTTACCCAGTTCGTGAAGGTTGGGACGAAGTTGTTGAAGAAGAACCAGTTGTTGAAGAAGAGCCAGTTGTTGAAGAAGAACCAGTGGTTGAAGAAGAGCCAGTTGTTGAAGAACCAGTTGAAGAGGTTGCTCCTGTTGTTGTGGTTGAAGAACCAGCGGAAGAACCAAACGCAACTGTTGAATTCGTATATATGGACGACGAAGATAAAGAAATCAACAAAGATGTTGCTCCACTTACACTTACTGTTCCTATGGAAGTTAATGGTGAATCTATCATCGGTTGGGGTCTTGATTCTAAATCTGCACCTATTATTAAGGTTGACGAAGAAAATGGCACGGTAACAATTCAACTTTACCCAGTTCGTGAAGGTTGGGATGCTGTTGAAGAAGAGCCAGTGGTTGAGGAAGAACCAGTTGTTGAAGAGGTTGTTGAAGAACCTGTTGTTGAGGAAGTTGTAGAAGAACCTGTTGTTGAGGAAGTTGTAGAAGAACCAGTAGAGGAAGGACCAGTTGTAGAAGAGGTTGTGGTTGTTGCTCCTGTTATTCCAGACTTTACAGGCAATGAACTCGATATAAGAGTAAGCCGTAGTTTCTTGGCGAATGTAATCCAAGCGGAAGACGGCGTAAAAGATTTCTATGCCCAATTAAAGAACCACATTCTCTCATATAAAGGCGTTAAATCCAGAATCAGTTGGAAATTTGATAGTTTCAATAAAGGAAGAGAACAACTCTTCAAACTCAAACTCCGTGGAAAGACAATTTGCATGTATTGCGCTCTCAATCCAGAAGAGTTTGACACAGCAAGATATCACCACGAAGCGGTAGATGCAAAAATCTTTGCAGATGTTCCAATGCTTGTTAAAGTTAAGAGCAATCTTGGACTTAAAAAGGCAAAAGAACTTGTTGATATCGTAATGGCTAAGTTTGGAATTGAAACAAATCCAAAAGCAAAAGTTGTTGACTATGCAAGCGAGTATCCATACGAAGAAACAAACGCACTCATTCAAAGAGAACTTATCAAAGTTCTTGGTTACGAGCCAATTCCTGCTCCTGTTGTAGAAGAAGTTGTTGAAGAACCAGTTGTAGAAGAGGTTGTTGAGGAAGTTGTAGCGGAAGAACCAGTTGTAGAAGAGGTTGTAGTTGTTGCTCCTGTTATTGCAAATAACGAATTTGACATCAGATACAGCCGTAGTTTCTTGGCGAATGTAATCCAAGCGGAAGACGGCGTAAAAGATTTCTATGCCCAATTAAAGAACCACATTCTCTCATATAAAGGCGTTAAA
>JAZSDJ010000205.1:0-7423 GCA_045531105.1 Eubacteriales bacterium
CGTATATTGTCATATAACCAGCAAAAGCAACATTATAGCCACTTGAACGGAAAATGTACCCATTGTTTTCAAAGTCCGCAATAACAGTATTTATTTGTGCAGAAGCCATTTGGCTTGCTACAAATCTGTCCCATATAAGTTTGTATAGTTTAAATTGGTCAGCACTCAAAAATTTCTTTATAAGTTGAGGTTCAAGAACAAAGTTTGCTGGTCTTATTGCTTCGTGTGCATCTTGTGCATTTGATTTTGACCTATAACTCCTTGGCTTTTCTGGATAAAATTTATCACCATATTTTTGAATAATGAATCTCTTTGCCCCTTCTTGTGCCTCGTGTGAAATTCTTAAAGAATCCGTACGCATATAAGTTATTAAGCCTTGAACGCCACCAAACTCAGACCCAAGATTTATACCTTCGTATAATTCTTGTGCAATTTTCATTGTTTTTTGGGACTGAAAATTAAACTTTCTTGATGCTTCTTGTTGCATTGTAGATGTAATAAACGGAGGAGATGGCAACTTGCTTTTAGTAGCCTTCTTTATTTCGTATGCTTTAAATTTTCCGTCTTTAATAGCATCTAATATAATATTAGCTTCTTTTTCGCTCTTAATCTTTATTTTTTTAGTGGTAGTTCCATAAAATCTTGCAAGAATATTTTTCTTTTTCAAATCTGTAAGAGAAGCATCTATTGTCCAAAATTCAACCGGCTTGAAATTCTTTATATCTTCTTCTCTTTCTACTATAATTTTAGTCGCCACTGATTGAACTCGACCTGCTGATAATCCACTCTTTACAGTCTTCCACAATACAGGACTAACTTTATATCCAACTATTCTATCTAAAAATCTTCTTGCCTGTTGTGAATTAACAAGATCAATGTCTATATTTCGTGGATGTTTGATTGCTTCCTTAACCGCACTCTTTGTGATTTCATTAAACGAAATTCTCTTTGCTTTTTTGCACGAATCGCCTAATACTTCTGACAAGTGCCAAGAAATCGCCTCTCCCTCTCGGTCAGGGTCAGTTGCAAAAAATATTTTATCGGCTTTTTTAGCCTCTTTTTTCAATTCTTTAATTACATCGCCTTTTCCACGAATATTGATATAATGCGCTTCAAAGCCGTTATCTATATCTATTCCTAATGTCGATTTAGGTAAATCCCTAACGTGACCTACGGAAGCAATTACTTTATAATTAGAGCCAAGGTAATTTTTTACTGTACTTATTTTACCAGGTGACTCCAAAATCACAAGGTTGTGTGCCATGGGTATATCCTTTCGATTATGTTTTTACAAAGAAACCGCCCGAGTATTCTTCAATTAATCCATCTATTTGAAGCAGAGTCAAATTTGATGTGATTTCGGCGGCTGAGAAGCCTGTTATTTCAACAAGTTGATCGACAACAACGGGAACTCCTATCTTCATAGAGTTATAAATTTTTATCTGTTCATGTGAATAAATATTAGGATCAAGAGTAATAATTTCTCCACTCTCCATAATTTCTTCAAATTTTCTAACTTTTTTATTAATTTCTTTTCTATTTTCTTTGGATTTTTTATATAAAACTTCGCTACTCGTTTCTTCTGTGGCAATTTTCAAAGCCTTCTTAGAAAAAGTTGGGCGTTGTTGCGCTTTTATGAAATCAATTTTATCTTTATGCGATTCATAAAACGCCATAAGAATATCGGTTGCTTGCGTTGCCATTTTGGCATCATTGTTTTTTATAAGTTCATTTGTTCCGTTACTTGCATGAAATTTTGCCGGCCCTGGAACTGCAAATAATCTCTTTCCCTGTTCAATAGCGGTTTTTGCGGTTATCATCGCCCCACTATCAAGAGATGCCTCCACAATTACAGTAGCATTTGAAATTCCGCTTATTATTCTATTTCTTATTGGGAAATGATAACTATTAGGTGGAGAATGAGGAGGAAATTCGGTTATAACCGCTCCGCTTTCAATAATTTTATTCATTAAGGCATAATTTTCTCTTGGATATACAATATCTATTCCACATCCAAGTACCGCTACTGTTTCTCCAAAAGCATTAAGTGTTCCAATCGCAACTGTCGAGTCAATGCCTCTTGCCATTCCACTAACAGTAATCGCTTTTCCTTTTGCTAGTGTATAGCCTAAATCATAGGCTGTTCTTTGTCCAAAAGAAGTCATTGATCTTGTTCCAACCACAGAAACAGAAATTTTGTTATTAAAATCAGGAAGTTCTCCTTTACAATACAATATAGGTGGAAAATTTCGAATTTCTCTTAAAGATGCTGGATAATTTTCGCAAGAATAAGAAATGATTTTCACATCATTATTATCGCACCATTCTTTAACTTCTAATGCGTGTTCAAGATTCTTATTTAAAATTTTTCTCTTATCAGAAAAACTAAGCCAACCGATAAGATCCATATCCATTTGAGTGGATTGATAAACATCTTCTATGTCATCAAAATAAGATATCAAATTTCTGTATATTCTGGAATTTGGTCCAAAATGCAAAGAAATCCACAACCACAAAAGCGACTTATCCATGTTATCTCCATTTTACTATATTATATTATTATATATAATAACATTAATAAAAGAAAAAGTCAATGCACTTTAAATAAAATTTATTTAGAAATTTCCCACATTAAAACGGCTGATGCCATTGCAACATTCAATGATTCCGTATTTCCTTTCATTGGGATGAAAATAGTATTGGTACATTTATCAATAATTTCAGGACTTATACCATGTCCTTCATTGCCTAAAACAACCACATCATCCCTCGAAACCCTATCTTTTCCAAGAATTAGCGCCTCGTCATTTATTGCCGCTGCAAGCACTCTTCTACCGCTTTCCTTTATAATCTCTATACTCGAAGATAAATCTTCTACTATTTGAATTTCAATTTTGAATATCGCACCCATTGATGAACGAATTACCTTTTGAGAGTAAATATCAACACAATCACTTGATAAAATCAACTTATCAATCCCGAAAGCAACAGCATTTCTCAATATAGTACCAATATTTCCTGGATCTCTGACAGAATCTAAAATCATTAAAGTTTTTCCAGAAAAATCCTCATTTTTTACGTTTGCAGAAAATGTGTGTTTTCTTTCAAAAAAATCGCAAACCGTTATAATACCCTGCGGAGCATTTTCGTTAGTTAATTTATCGAACACGTGTTTCTCTACACATAAAATTTTAGTACCATTATCTATGCATTTTTTAATTTCCGATATTATTTCATCAGGAAAAATTGCATTATTATCAATTATGATATATGAAATATTTGCTCCAAATGAAGATGCTTCTTGGAAAAGTTTAATTCCATCACATAAAAACTTCTTATTTAATAATCTATATTTTTTATTCGAAAGTTTAGCAAATTCTAATACTTTATCATTAGTTTTGCTACTTATCAATGGTACATTAAATATCAAATTATTCATAAATACCTCTTTATTTCAAAAAAACTCGGCTTGCGCCGAGTTTTAATTTCTAATTAAAGTGCTGCTTTTGCTTTTTCTGCGATTGCTGCAAATGCTTCTTTATCAGAAACTGCAAGTTCAGCAAGCATTTTTCTGTTAAGATCAATTCCTGCAAGTTTAAGTCCGTGCATAAGTGTAGAATAGTTCATTCCACAAATTTTTGCTTGTGCAGAAATTCTTGTAATCCAAAGAGAACGGAAATCTCTCTTCTTCATTTTACGGCCTGCAACTGCATAGTTTCCACTCTTCATTACTGCTTGTTTAGCCATCTTGAAGTGTTTGCTCTTAGCACCCCAGTAACCCTTAGCCATTTTTAATACTTTATTTCTTCTTTTACGCGCCATCATTGCGCCTTTAACTCTAGCCATCTTTATAATCCTCCTTGATAATGTTTCGTTCTCTTATTTGTTGATAAGTTTCTTAATTGTTGGTGCCATGCTCTCGCTCAAATAAGAGTTGCCACGAAGTTTTCTCTTACGTTTAGCAGTTTTAAGACCGAGGTTATGACGATGTTGTGAGTGAAACATTTTTACTTTGCCAGTACCTGTCAAAGAAAATCTTTTGCTAGAAGCCTTATGTGTTTTAATCTTTCCCATGATATTTATTTCCTTTCATGTGCATAATAAACTTTTTTTATTTTTTAATTGGTGAAATAGTTACGTTCATTCTTCTGCCATCAAGAACAGGCGCTTTATCAGTAGTACCAAATTCAGAGCAAGTTTCAATAAACTTTTGAATAAGTTCAAGTCCTACCTCTGTGTGAGCCATTTCACGTCCTTTAAATAAAAGAACAACTCTTACTT
Organism: Eubacteriales bacterium; assembly: GCA_045531105.1. GTDB lineage: Bacteria > Bacillota > Clostridia > Oscillospirales > CAG-272 > RGIG2000. The sequence continues at coordinate 4,282 of JAZSDJ010000205.1, forward strand.
TATCTCCACCCTTTAAGAATCTGATTGCGTTGTTGGCTTTTGTGTTGAAATCGTGTGTATCAATTCTGCAAGAAAGTTGTACTTCTTTAATGTCAACAGTCTGTTGCTTCTTTTTTGCTTCCTTCTCTCTCTTATCGCGATCATAACGATATTTACCGTAATCCATAATACGGCACACAGGTGGCTGTGCGGTAGGAGCAATAAGAACAAGGTCAAGACCCATTGCATATGCTTTTTCAAGAGCATCTTTTGATGACATAACACCAAGTTGTTCTCCTTCGGCACCAACAAGTCTTATTTCTTTAATTTTGATTTCTTCATTGATAGACAATTCTTTTGCGCTAATATTAAGCACCTCCATTTACAAAAGTAAATAACAATCTAATTTCTTATAAAAACAAAAATCGTGCGTAGAAAATCTCCGCACTTTATACAAAATCCACACATAATTATAGTATGTGTAAATGAACTGTATTAACCACGACTTACCTATTGTAGTCTGGTGAGAACGGAGGTTCTGCTTCTTTTTTGCGTTGTCATTATAACATAGGTTATACCATTTGTCAAGAACTTTTTTCAAAAAAATTCATTTTTTTATAATTTTAAATTCAACAGCACCGAGTAAAGCACTCGGTGCTGTGTTTTTTAGGCTTTTCTTTCGTTTATAACATAGTTACTTCTAAGTACAAGAGTGAGAATTCTCGCGGCACATTTTTGAGCATTAGCCTTATTTATAACTCCACTTTCCAATCCTTCTATGATATCTTTTCTATGGCATCCAGGCATTATAAGATCATTTCCCGCATAAGAGTGCTTTTTAGAATCACAACAAGGATTCCAGTCAGTCATAACTACTCCATCAAAATCCCATTCTCCACGCAAAATACCATTGAGCAAATCAAAGTTAGTTGAAGAAAACTCTCCGTTTATCTTGTTGTAGGCAGTCATTACAGTTAATGCACCACTTATTGTTATAGCGATTTTGAATGCTTTCAAGTAAATTTCTCTAAGCGCTCTTTCGCTAACAACACTATCAGATACGCCTCTTTCATATTCAATATTGTTACAAGCAAAATGTTTTACTGCAACATATCTTCCAGTAGGAACAAGATCGTTGTCATATTGAACTCCCAAGGTAACATATGCACCCGTGTAACCTGCCACAAGTGGATCTTCTGACATATATTCAAAGTTTCTTCCATTCAATGGGTTTCTTTGAATGTTAATACCAGGAGCCAACCACCCCTCTATATTTGAATGTTCAAGGTCGTCACGAATGCATGCACCAAATTCATATGCAACTGAAAAATCCCAAGTATTAGCAAAGCAAGTTCCAGAAGGATATGACACCATTTCATGACAAACATCGGTATCACTTTCTTCGGGAGTTCCAAAAATAGCCAATCTAATGCCACTTGGACCATCAGCACAAGCGTTTGTTGGAATTTTATATTTATCGCTTGACCAAAGTTCTCCTGCTGCACCTCGAACTTTTATTGCCATACTACCAACATTTGCATTTGCGCTTGAACCTTCATAAATTACGCCATTTAAGACATCGGCAAGTTCTTCATTCGAAAGTTGTGCAACAACATCTTCTATGGTGGCTTTCTCATTCCAAACATCTTCAAGAGTAATAACCTTGTCAAATGTTTTAGATGGAATTAATTCGTCAGGATAATCTTCATATTTGTCACAAATAACAATTTCCACTTCATCAGGAGAAATTTTATAAACTGGCGCCTTTTCTATTTCTTCTTTTTCTGTTGAATAAGAAATTGGTGAAATTCCGTCTTTGCTTATGAGTTTTAATGCGTCGTTATTTGGCACAAGTCTATTTACAGTTTGAACACATATAATATCTTCTTCAAGATTGATAACAAAAGCAACCGATGTATTTCTTGAAGAATTTCCACATCTTACTATGTAATTGCCCTTTTCAAGGACATAAGAAGCAGTTTCTTCATCATAAGATGCCATTTCAGTTATATCAAAAGAAATAATGACTTCTTCTGTTTCACCAGGTTTTACCAACTCGGTTTTAGAAAAAGCACAAAGGTCTTGATATGCTTTTTCCATTTTTCCATCAGGAGACGAAAGATAGCATTGAACAACTTCTTTTCCAGCCACTTTTCCTGTATTCGTAACATTTACTGAAAAAGTAACGAGTGGTCCTTCAACCACAAAATCAAAAGGCTTTAATTCAAAGGATGTATAAGACAATCCATAACCAAAATGATACATAGGTTCAACATTAAATGTATCAAAATAACGATATCCTACATAAATTCCTTCGTTGTATGGAACTGTCATAGTTGTAACGCCTTCGCAGGTAGGATAATCTTCGTATTTTTTTGCCCATGTAGTTGTAAGTTTACCACTTGGACAAATAACGCCAGAAACGATGTCTGCAACGGCATTTCCAAACTGTTCGCCGCCCATTGAAGCATACAAAATAGAACTTATATTGCAATCTTCAATAGAACTCAAATCAAGAGGTCCGCAAGTGTTAAGAATAAGGACCACTTTATCAAAATATTCTGAAACACGTTTTATAATTGACGTCTCATCAGAATGAAGTTTATAAAAACCTTCTTCATTCTTTAAATCATCTGCTTCTCCACTACATCTACCAATGCTGACAATAGCAACATCTGCATTTTTTGAAGATGTTTTAATTGTGTCAGTTGGCATATCAATTTCATTGAATCTAAATGTCCATTCTGCCCAATTCCTGTTAACTCGTTGATATTCTTCAAAATGAGCCTCAATCCAAGCCTTATTAACAGCATCAGAAGTGGATTCTATTGTATAGCCAGCCTCACGAAGCGCCTCGTCAATTTGAACGTTTTTTTGCGCCATCATATCGCCAGAACCCCAACCAATCTTAAATGCTTGATATGAAGCGATTCCAAAAAGTGCAACAGTACAATCCTTGTCAATAGGAAGAGCGCCTTCATTTTTCAAAAGAACCATTCCATCAGCGGCAGCACGACGCGCAAAATTAACTTTTTCTTGTCTTAACATATTATATCTCCTTAAATACTCATATCATATATAGAATAACATATATTAAAAAAATAGTCAATAATAAAAACGGGGAAAAACCCCGTTTTATTTATTATTTTTTAGGAAAACTATC
>JAZSDJ010000235.1:0-6220 GCA_045531105.1 Eubacteriales bacterium
CAAACTTCCAATTCGGTTATTATGGCGCTAATAGAAATGTACCTATTCAATATTTTTATTTTCCAAAAACGGCAACTGAAATCATCAATAGAATGTTCCAAAACACTCAATTGATTATTGCTGATATTGAACCAGGCACACCAATTACTTATATGGGCTTTCATGCTGTAGCTCAGTCTAATCTAAAGGAGTTTTTTGTTCCCAAGGGAATTCCTAACTTTATAGAGCAGGATGACCTTGGCATTTTCCAAGATACTCAGCTTGAAAAAATTACCTTTGAGGAAGGCTCCCAAATAAAGGTTATTCCATATAGATGCTTCTATATGTGTAAAAACTTAAAAGAGGTTGTTTTGCCAAACACCGTTGAAGAGATACATTACAGAGCCTTTCAGCTTAGTATGTTTGGTACCGAAGGTAAACTTGAAAAGTTTGTGCTTGGCGCTAACTTCAAGGGCTTTAAAGGCTCAACTGGTGACAACTTTTATGTAAGAGGCGCTGCTAATGTGAAGGTGTATTTACCATCTACATTTAATGCTAATAATGTTGATGTAAGCACGGCTCATCAATACTTTACCAACTGTCCAAATATACAGTTCTATTATTGTGGAACTGAGGCAGAGTGGGATGCTCTAATCACAGAAATATCCAAGGGCAAAAACGGTGCAACAGGTACTGATTCTGGTGAAAACATTGTAACAGCAAAAGCAAATGGCAAGGTTGTGTTTGAGGTTAATCCGTGCACTACATTTTACAACGGAACCCACGATTACAAGGGTACAGGCGACTGTAAGGACGGAGTAAAGTGCGACAGATGTGACGACAAAATTGCAGGTAGAGAAAACCACACAGAGTACGAAACGCTTGTATATGTAAGTTTTGACTCAAATGGTGTATATAATTATGGTTGCTCAAATGAAGGCTGTACAAAATACGATATTGTTGATAAGATAACAGATCCAATTTTCACAGCAATGGGTTATTCAGTAGGACCTGACGGCTACTCACTTAAAGCAGGCTTTATGGTTAATACCGAGGCTCTAAACGATTACAAGGCACTTCATCCTGATTTCAACTTTGGCGTAATTATGGCAAATGCAGGCATGGTTGCATCAAGCGAGGCTTTCTTTGTAAATGATTCACTTAATTCAAACGCAAAGGGAATTATGATTTCTGTTGAAAGTTTAAAATATTCAAGTTGTAAGGTAGATATTTCAGGATTTAATGCTAACAACGCTGGTTCTCTTGAACTTGTAGTAGGAATTTATACAAACGACGGAGAGGGCAATATGAGCGTGATTCAGTATGTAGATTCAAATAAATATTCAACTATGAAGACTTACAGCGATATGAAACTCAACGCAATTACCTTTAATCAGGTAAGAGTAGGACACGGTATGGAGGCACTTGTTCCACAACCAGCCCAAACAGGCGACGAGCAATAACAAAAAAGGCGCGAATTTCGCGCCTTTTTTAATTATACTCCTTTATAAAGTAAAAACTCATCAGCATTGACCGGTGGAGATAGTGTATGGTATAATTATATGTGGCAAGGTGTTAATAAAAATATAAGCAAAAGTACTTGACATTAACCTTAGGTTATAGTTTAAAATAAAAAATAAGCGCTATACATAGGGAGTAAAGATATGAAAATAAATGATGTTGAAAAAATAACGGGTCTTACAGCGAAGGCAATTCGTTTATATGAAAGTAAAGGTCTTATTAGCGTTTCGAGAAAAGAAAATGGTTATCGTAGTTATACGGACAAGGACGTGGAAACTTTAAAGGAAATAAAACTTTTCAGAAGCGTCGGCATAACTATATCTGACATTAAATTATACTTGTTTGGCGTTATGAGCATAGATGAATTAATGGAAAAGAGAAAGGCTGAAATATTAAATGAAAGTGGCAAAAACTCGGAAAAGTATCGTATTTGCGAAAGCATTTCTAATAAAGCCTCTCTTGACGAATTGGAAGATGATGACAGATTCACTGAAAATGAAAAAATAAGTTCCAAGTCTTATGGCACCCTTTCCATAGGAATTGACATTGGCACAACGACAATCAGTGCGGTTGTGTATGATATTGATAAGAAGAAACAAATAGACGCTTATAGTCTTCCGCATAATTCCTATATCAAAACAGGTATATTCTCGGAACAGAGTACTTCCATAATTATGGACAAAGCAAAAAAACTTCTTTATCATATACTTGATACCTATAAAAATATTGTTAGCATTGGCATAACTGGTCAAATGCATGGAATAGTGTACATAAATTCGAACGGAAGCGCTGTTTCAAACCTTATTAACTGGCAAGATAAACGCGCAGATATAGAGTTGGAAAATGGGAAAGCCGCTTGCCAGTTGATTTATGACATAACAAACGAAGTCGTTTCGACAGGTTATGGTATAGCGACTCATTATTACAATATGCTAACAGGAATTGTGCCAAGCGAGGCGGTATGTATTTGCACCATAATGGATTTGTTTGGTATGGAAATATGCGAAAATAAAAGACCCATAGTCCATACAACAGTTGGTGCAAGCCTTGGGCTGTTTGATACGAAAAGTGAGAACTTTAAATTTGATAAATTATCGCTTCTTGGAATTAATATGGATTTTTTGCCAGAGGTAACGGGACGAAGCGTTATTATTGGTAAGTGTAGGGGCATTGACGTTTCTGTGCCAATAGGAGATAACCAAGCAAGTTTTTTAGGTTCAGTTGGAAAAAACAAGGACAGTATGCTTGTAAATATAGGCACAGGGTCCCAAATTTCATATGTAAGTGACAGTTATTTAGAGGTTGATAAGGAATTAGAGTTAAGACCACATATTGAAGGCAAGTATCTTGTTTGTGGCTCCGCTCTTTGTGGTGGTTTTGCTTATTCAATGCTTGAAGAGTTTTTTAGAAGTTACGCTATTAGCATAGGAATACAGGAAAAATCCCAATATAGCATAATGAATAAACTTGCCACAGAAGCCTTTGAAAATAATGAAGAGGGGCTTTTAGTTGACGCATACTTCTGTGGAAAGAGAAGCGACCCTAACCTAAGAGGTTCAATTAATATGATTGATAGATATGGTTTTACCCCATCAGCCCTTATTCTTGGAGTGCTTAAAGGAATGTGTAATGAACTTTATGAACTTTATGAAAAAATTCCTAATAAAAAAACGCACATTGTTGCCTCAGGTGGCGCTATTAAAAAAACTGAAATTTTAAAGAGTATAATAGCTCGTCGTTTTGGAGCAACTGTCTCAACTAATAAAATAGAGGAAGAGGCAGCAACAGGAGCGGCGCTTTTCTCAGCCTTGGCGACGAAAAAAATCAAGTATGATAATGGCTTTGCCGAATATATAGGAGAGGAATAAATATGCGTGATTTTAAAATAGACTTTGAAATAAAAACGCTCCCCGTTTATGCAATTTCCCATAAGAATGGTCAAAAGACACTTGAAATACAGGCGTTTGATGGCATACTCACCATCTCAACACAGTATGATTATGACCGACGCCCCCTTGATTTAACTTGCAAAATAAAAGAAGGGGACAGAGTAGAGGCGATATTCCTTGATTACAGAATTGAGTTATATGTAAATGGCGTAATAATGGACGAGGAATGGCCCTGCGGAGAAAGATTTTTTGACATAGGTGATGAATTTACTGGCAACATAGACATAAAAGTATATGAATATTCAATAAAGGAAAAGGAAATTCCAAGCGTCATTTCAACTTTTGAAAATGCAGAGGGTTGGTATGCTGGAAATGGAGTGTTTGTAGGGGACTGTATGCCTTATGTAAGAGATGGTGAATATCATGTGTTGTATCTCAAAGATAGGCACCACCATAAAAGCAAATGGGGAATGGGCGCTCACCAATGGGAACATATATCAACTAAGGATTTTAAAGTGTGGAGCGTTCACCCTATGGCAGTGCCTATAACAAACAAGGACGAGGGTTCTATATGTACAGGTTCTTGGATACGCAGTGGTGACAAGGAATACCTATACTACACCATAAGGCGTAAAAGAGACTTGCCTGCAATAATTGCAAGAAGCGTTTCTGCTGACGGTTACCATTTTGAAAAAGATAAGAACTTTGGGCTTGCCGTATCTGCAAAATATAATGGTCAGGTAGCAAGAGACCCAAAGGTTATAAAGGACGAGGAAGGTAAATATCATATGTTCCTAACAACAGTTCTTGTTGAAGAAAACAAGGGCTGTCTTGCTCACTATGTATCAAAGGACTTAGAAAAATGGGACGAGTGTGATGAGCCAATTTACATAGCACCAAACAGTGATCACCCAGAATGTCCTGATTATTTTAAGTACAATGGAAAATATTATCTTGTATTCAGCCTTCGTGGCAGGGCGAGATATCTTGTTTCAAATAAACCATTTGAGGGCTTTGAGGTAATAGACGATACCCTTATTCCTTGCGCAGGAGTACCAAAATGTGCAGAATGGAAAGGACGACTTGTGTTCACAGGATTCAAGGTAATAGACGGCTACGCAGGCTCAATGACCTTTAAGGCAGCAAGAGCAAACAAAGAAGGCGTGCTTCTCTTTGAGGAACTTTGAGTTATAAAAAATAAAATAAATTTTCAAAAACCCCTTGACTTTGACCTAAGGTTATAGTTTACACTAAAATTGTAAATCTTTAATTTAAGGGGGAATTCCATGAAAAGAAAGATATTTTTGGTATTTGTTTTGACAATCGCATTTGCCTTGGCATTTGCAATTGTTGCACTTGCAGACACTGTACATAACGAGACCACCGTTGATTATAGTGCAACAGTAACACTTGACGACGGAACAGCATGTGAGTTATTTGATGACGAGGGCAACGCGCTCATTTGGTACATTTCTGGTACAGAGGATGGTAAAAACATCTATACCTCTATTCGCGCAGACGATTCACAGGTACTATGGAACACAAAATCTTGGGGAGAGGTAACAGGCGTTAGTATTGTTCTTAAAGATGGAACCAGGTATGACAATAAAAAACTTGCAGTTGTTAATATGATGGACGATGATGTTGTTTCAAATTCACCAGAGGGTGATCATACAAATCTCGGCAATCCTATAACAAGCTTCAAGTGGATGTTTGGTGGTGCTTTAAATCTTGAATATGTGTATTTAAGACTTGATACAACGGGTCTTTATGCCACCGCATTCCAAAATTGCTCAAAACTTAAATATATAAATTTAGAGGATTTGACACAACTTACAAGAATTGGAAACAATTCCGTATTTGAGGGTTGTACATCCTTGTTTGATGGTCAGGTGTTGGACCTTACAAAAACTAAACTTGAAAAAATCGACGATGGTTCTAATATATTTAAGAATATTCCACTTAAAGGCATTAGATTGCCAAAAACACTTTGGAAATTCAGCGCGTCAACAACCTTCCAAAACTGTACAAATCTTGAAAAAGTTTACTTGACCAACAAGATAAATCAGGTTGGAGGTAATATTTTTGATGGTTGTACAGCGCTTAGGGCGATTTTCTATGTTGGAACAGAAACCGAATTAGATACCTTCCTCGGCTTAGCGGAAACAGCGGGAAACACTCAAATTACAGATGCCACAAAGATTTCATACACCGATTATAAGGCTCTTTCAGATACCGATAAGGCTAGTAAAACATATATAGTTTATGACTTTACCTCTTGTGTATATGGTTATGTAAATGAGCACGAAACAGCAACACTCACAAATGCGTGCGTTGGCACCTGCAACGATTGTGGAGCAACTGTTATAAGCCATAAGGAAAAGACAAATATCACAGTAACAATTGTATATGCTAACTATTCACAAGAAGGCACAAGGACAACGACTTGCAATAACGAAGGCTGTGGCTATAATGAGGATGAGGACACGCCCGCTATCTTTAATTGTAGTGGATATTCAGTAGGACCTGACGGCTATTCACTTAAAGCCGGCTTTATAGTAAACGATAAAGCGCTTAATGAATACAAGGAACTTTACCCAAGTTTCAGTTGTGGTGTGGTTATGGCAAATGCAGGCACAGTTACATCAACAGAAAATTTCTTTGTAGATGGCTCACTTAATTCAAGCGCAAAGGGAATAATGGTTTCTGTCGGAGACTTCAAATATGTAAGTTGGAATATAGACATCTCTGGCTTTACTGCTAACAACGCTGGTTCTCTTGAACTTGTAGTAGGAATTTATACAAACGACGGAGAGGGCAATATGAGCGTG
>JAZSDJ010000220.1:0-2092 GCA_045531105.1 Eubacteriales bacterium
CAATCTCCGCATTTGTTTCGCATAGTTGCTTAATTAACCTCGAAGCAATATAATTAAACGGACAATCTCGGTGCGGACTCGGTGCGGACCGAGAGCCAATCTCCGCGTTTGTTTCTCATTAATTGTTCAACTCTCCACGAAGCAATATAATTAAACGGACAATCTCGGTGCGGACTCGGTGCGGACCGAGAGCCAATCTCCGCGTTTGTTTCTCATTAATTGTTCAACTCTCCACGAAGCAATATAATCCGCACCGACAAAAAAGCACCTCATTTGAGGTGCTTTTTGTTTATTAGTTTCCGAGGTCTTCAACGATGATTTCGCGAACGGCTGGTTCTTCAACCACTGGCTTATCACGGAATGCCAAGAACTTTGGAGCAACTTGTGGGAACATAGCGCAAGAGAGAACATCTTCGTCACTCTTTGTAATGTCCTTAAATTCCTCTCGATATTTTTCAAGTTCTGGCGGGATTTTATCAGCAGGACGGCAAGTGATAACTTCGTCGTCACCGATTGCCTTCTTTCTAACTTCCTCGTTTACTTTTCCTGGGAGCATACCATACTCGCCACGAAGAAGTCCTTTTGACTCTTTTGATACCATCTTATATCTTTCGCCCATCAAAACATTGAGAACAGCCTGTGTTCCAACGATTTGGCTAGTTGGTGTTACAAGTGGTGGGTAACCGAAGTCCTCACGAACTCTTGGAACTTCTGCCAAAACTTCGTAGAGTTTGTCCTCTGCCTTTGCTTGTTTAAGTTGTGAAATGAGGTTTGAGAGCATTCCACCTGGAACTTGGTAAAGCAAAGTATTCGGGTCAACATTGAGAACTTTTGGGTCAAGAGAGCCTTGCTCTTTGAGTTTTTGAGCAACCGAACGGAAATGAGTTGCAATTTCGCTCAACTGATTGAGGTCAAGACCTGTATCGTATTTTGTACCTTTAAGAGTAGCAACCATCGCCTCTGTTGATGGCTGAGATGTACCATTTGCAAGAGGTGACAAAGCGGTGTCGATAATGTCAACGCCTGCCTCGATTGCTTTGAGGTAAGTCATATCGCCTGTACCTGTTGTGTTGTGAGTATGCAAATGGATTGGAACTTTTACCTTTGCTTTGAGCGCCTTAACGAGCGACATAGCATCGTAAGGGAGCAAGAGGTTTGCCATGTCCTTGATACAAATTGTATCAGCGCCCATTTGTTCAAGTTTAATAGCGAGGTCAACAAAGTATTCCTCGTTGTGAACAGGGCTTATTGTGTAGGAGAGTGCCGCCTCAACATGACCACCAAATTTCTTTGTAGCCTTTATAGCGGTTTCCATGTTTCTAACATCGTTAAGAGCATCAAAGATACGAATTACATCAATACCATTTTTGATAGCCTTTTCGATAAACGCTTCAACAACATCGTCAGCATAGTGCTTGTAACCAAGAAGGTTTTGACCACGAAGAAGCATTTGAAGTTTTGTGTTAGGCATCGCTTTTTTAAGGGCGCGAAGTCTTTCCCATGGGTCTTCGTTAAGAAAACGCATACAAGAATCGAAGGTCGCTCCACCCCAACATTCAAGTGACCAATAGCCAGCCTTGTCGAGCGCCTCACAGGCAGGGAGCATATCTTCAAGACGCATTCTTGTCGCAGCCTGTGACTGATGCGCATCACGAAGAATTGTATCTGTAATTAAAACTTTATTTTTTGTAGCCATTTTAAAATCCTTTATAATAAATAAGTGCAGACGCGATTTATCGCTTTGCTCAATGAATTTATTTTGTCAGCCTTTGGCGTATAAGAAGCAAGAAATTCTATGCGCACCACAGCCAACAGGTGAAGGTGTATAACTCATACATCGAATTTGTTGGCGAGGAGCAACAACGAAATTTGTCGCTTATTTTCCACCTATAAGTCCAAGAAGCAAATTAGGCTAGGCGCACCGCACATTGGGGGCGATGATGTACTTGGCGTACATCGAGGTCACAATGCAGGAGCAACGACGCATAACGAAACTTATTGGGCTTATACATTACCCAAGAAGGGCGATTAATACACCCGCTGCAATTCCCGAACCTATAACTCCCGCTACATTAGGTCCCATAGCGTGCAT
>JAZSDJ010000264.1:0-6965 GCA_045531105.1 Eubacteriales bacterium
TTTTGAAGAATGGACAGCCTGTATTCTCTGACGATAATGGTTACGCGCACCTTAGCGAAACCGCACACTACTTTATGGGCGGACTTCTCAAACAAGTCGGATCGTAGCCATGTCGTTCTGTGAGCCAAGGAGTTGGATTGACCTGTTGTCTTCCTAAGACCGCTTGGCCTCCGACTTTATGCTTCTTTTGAAGAATGGACAGCCTGTATTCTCTGACGATAATGGTTACGCGCACCTTAGCGAAACCGCACACTACTTTATGGGCGGACTTCTCAAACACATCGCTTCTCTTTGTGCGTTGACTAATCCATCAACTAACTCCTTCAAGCGTCTTGTTCCAGGTTTTGAAGCGCCTGTTACTGTTGGTTATGCAACATCTAACCGTAGCGCTGTTATTCGTATTCCTGCTTATGCAAAATCACCTGAACTTCGTCGTTTTGAACTTCGCAATCCTGATGCAACCTGTAACCCTTACTTCTGCTATGCCGCTATTCTTATGGCAGGTCTTGACGGAATTAAGAACAAGATAGACCCTCACGCAAATGGTTGGGGACCATATGATGTAAACCTCTATCATCTCTCTGACGAGGAAAAGGCAAAACTCCATCACCTTCCTACCTCTTTGCCAGAGGCTCTTGATGCTCTTGAAAAAGACCACGATTACCTCACAGCGGGCGGAGTATTCCCAGAAGAACTTCTTACAAACTTTATCAAAACAAAACGCGCTGAATGTAGTGAACTTTCAAAAATTCCTCACCCAGCGGAATTCGATAAATATTACAACCTTTAATATACAAATTGTACAAACGGACGCCTTTTTGGGGTGTCCGTTTCTTTTTGTTTTTTGTGCAATGCTCCAAAATTTTAAAGTTAATCAAAATCTTTATTGACAATTTAAATACTTGTAGTGTATAATTAATATGTATAAATATCTTTAAAGCATTTAGGAGAATTTTTATGAAAAAAAGATTATTTCTTTTCGTAGCACTTGTTGCTACACTTGTGTGCCTTTTTGCTATCTCTGCTTCGGCGACAACCATTGATGGTATTGAGTACAGCTTGAATGGCACCGAAAAAACCGCAACAGTTGGAAACAACCAAACACACGCAGGTCCCGTTGTTGTAATTCCTCAAACCGTAACCTACAACGATGCCCAGTACACTGTAACAGCAGTTACAAGCTCAGCATTTAGAAACAATGACAATATCACAACCATTGTGTTCCCTTCTACAATTACAAGGCTTGAGGGCTACACATTTTCAACATGTGACGCTTTAACATCCGTTTACATCGACTTAGATAATTTGACATATATAGGCGGTTGTGGACTTACATACAGCGACACAGACAGAGACTGTAAGCTTGGAAGCAATACAATCAATTTCTACGCAGTTAGCGAGTATGGTAAGGCAGAGCCTACAAGAACCACCTCTGTTAACTGGGCTAACTTGACCAATCTCGGTAATGCTGCATGCCAAGGCTTGAATATTGAAAATGTTGTTATAGGAGAGGGCCTTTCAAACCTTAGTATTCAATTGTTTAGAAGGTCTAACATTGTTAATTTTACTCTTAACAGTAATATTCAAGTGCTCGGTGAATGGAGCTTCCAAGCCTGCACCTCTTTGAGAAAGGTTGTCATAAATTCCAATAACTTAACTACTGTTGGTGGTAATGCTTTCTCTGCTTCTAACGGTGTAACGGAGTTTTACATTGACCTTTCAAAGGTAACGGTGATTGCCGGTGGTGCGTTCTGCTTCTCTGGCAGCAAGGAGACGGTTAACAATACTGTTCAATGGTACAACCTTGATGGTGAAAAATTAGTGGATCTCTCTTCTCTTGAACAGCTTACCGGAACAAATACATTTGCCGGCTCTAACCTCGGCTCTGCTGACACAATTATTTGGCCAAAGGCATACAAGGCAAACACACTTGGTGCCACAGGTGACTCTGGTGCATTTAGGCGTGCAAATATAACTGGTACTGTTTATTTTGGCGTTGCTGATGGATACACCCTTACCATTGACAGATGGGCATTTGGAAACGAAAACTATTTTGACACAGTTATTCTCGGTCCTAATGTAACAGCTGCGGGTTCTGCCTTTACAGATATTGCAACTCTTAAAACTGTTGTAATTTTAGCAGACAGCTTTGATATAACTGGCTCAACATTCATAAGCAATAATGCCTCCGATGTTAAGCTATATTATAAGAAGCTTACAACATACACAGACTTCTCTAAATCCGATGAAATTCAATTCACCGACTACAAGCTTACCAACCTTGGTCGTTGTGGTGTTGGTGTTGTGTTGACAACTACCGATGGAGAGGTTGTTATCAACAAGTTCGCTCACACAGAAGGCTCAACAAGTGAGGTTGATGCTACTTGTACAACTCCTGCTGGTCTTGCTCATATTTGCAAATATTGCTCCAACACAATTTCAATAGACGAAACTAGTCCAAAGCTTGGTCACGACCACTCTGTTTTGACTGCCATTGTTTATGTAACTTTTGATGCAGAGGGAACAAAGACTTACAAATGTTCAAGATGCGATAGCACAGAGGACACTGTTGCAAACGCTATTTTCACTCACCTTGGCTATTCTCACAGAGAAAACAGTTCAAAGGCAGGAATTAAGAGTGAATTTTCAATCAATACCTCTGCGCTTAAAGAATATGAAGAACTTAACAACACAAATGTTGTTTTCGGAATATTAATTTTCAACCCTGCTTATCTTAACTCAACATCTTTCTTTAACGGAAAGGTTGTAAACACAACTGGTGCTACTGTTCAAGTTGAAATTGATGACAACGCAAGAAAATATGCAAGTCTTACTTGCTTTATTGACGGCTTTGACTCAACAAACGCGCAACACACTTCTCTTGAACTTGTAATCGCAGGTTACGCTTATGAGGGCGAGGGCGATGTTCAAATTATGCAAAAACAATATGAGGCTGACAAAGAAGTAAACGCTCCTTACATTAGCAAAGTTACAAGAGGTGAAGATGTTCTTTATACTGTAAGCATAGGAACTGTTGAAACTACAATTCCTTTTGTTTCAACAATTAAAGAATACGAGAAACCTGCTCAAAATTAATAACAAAAAGGCTTTCGAAAATCGAAAGCCTTTTCTTTATTTGTTCGCTATGTAAACTGATACACCAAGAGTTAAAATTATTTTGTCCTTCATATATTTTTGTTTCTTTTTGTCGTGCTTTTTGGTGTACTCAATACACTTTTCATATGCGTCCGCTTTATCAAAATAATCAGCGCTATCTACAACCCAGTATTTGGGATTGAAGTAAATGTCCCATAAATCCTCTTTGTATTCTCCACCAAAATCCACTGAGGAAATTACAGAACTTTTGAGTTCGACATTACTAAACCCTGCCTTTTTGAGCAAAAGTGGAATTTTTCTTGCCATTTTTCTGTCACCCGACTCTTTTGAGTGTTCCCAAATATAATAGCAATCACTAAAAAATGTAGGGTCGTCTGTATCTTCTTCGTAATCGGAATTAAATCCGTCGTCTTCGTCTTGAATAAAGATATAGCCATTATCACTCAAAACTTCGCGAAGGGCTTTGAGGACGGGAAGTGCATTTTTCAAGTGCAAAAGCACCGCTGATATATGAATAATGTCAAATCCTTTGAGATTGTTTTCATTCAAATATTTTTCAAGCACTGACAAGAATGATTTATGAGTAATATCTATTGCAAGAAAATTTATTCTTGAATCATAGCCATAATTCGCTTTCGCTATATCAATTTTACCTTGCTCTTTATCAACGCACAAAAGGTTTGAAAAATCTCTATGTTCAAGTCGTAACATAATGTTTTCCGCATCAGAACTTCCAACATCAAGAATGACTGGATTTTCTATCTGTTTGAAGATTTCATCAAAAGGCTCTTTTGCATACAAATTATAAAGATTGTTTTGTTTACGAAGTCTCTCTTGCTCTATCTCAGCCTCCGCTGAATAGATACTATCTGATGAGTCTTTTTTCAGTTTCATATTAACTTGGTCGACAATGGCGCGAATCAGTTCCTTGTCACTACTGTATTCCTTCAAAAACAACCAATTAAAGTCGCCCAAAATATGATGAAAATAATCATAGGTTGATTCATCAAGTTCGTCAACTACTATTGGCAAAATTTTCAGTTGGTTCACAGAATGGAGTCTTATAGCGTCAAGTATTTCCTTTCCTACCCACTCACTTTCAGCGCTACTTTTTGAAAGCAGAACTATAAATGCCTCAGAAACATTTATTGCCTCGCGAATTTTGTTGGCATATTCTTGACTGCTATTTTCACTTTGCCACCAACGAGAAAGACCACCTGTTTTAATAAGAGTGGCTATTCTTCTTGCGTGTTTTATATCGTTTTTATTATAAGAAATAAAAAAATCGTACTTAATTTGACTCATTTCTTTCTCCAAAATAAAGCAGACACACCGTGCCTGCTTTTAATTTTACCCGCCTCAGCCGTGTGAACAAGATTAGAACCCTAAAAAAGTTAGGGGGGTGTCCGCAAAATGCCTTTACTACTTCCAACATCTATAAGAATCGTCCGACTTTCGTCTCATTAAGAGGATTAATTATAGGAGGCCTGCAAACCAGCATTCAATATGGGACTCCTTTTGTATAAGTGTAGGTCTCAATATGTTGTTCATCACGCACTGCGCAGGATTTAACTTTTTATTCGTGCTTCATGCTTATGGCGAGTTTTGCTTTCTCAACTATTCCGTTTGCGTTAAGATTATAGTATTCAAGAAGTTCTTTTGCGGGAGCGGATTTTCCAAAAGTATCCTCAACTCCGTGTCTTACAACTGGAACTGGGCATATGCCTGAGAGGGTTTCACAAACTGCGCTTCCAAGTCCACCGATTACGCTGTGTTCTTCTGTTGTTACAACTGCACCTGTTTGTTGTGCAAGGGCAATAACAAGAGCGGTGTCAAGTGGTTTTATTGTATGAATATTTACAACGCAAGCGCTAATTCCGTCCGCTGCGAGCATTTCTCTTGCCAAAAGCGCTTGTTCTACCATAATTCCTGTTGCAATTATAGTAACATCGTTTCCGTCAGCCATAACAATTCCCTTGCCAATTTCAAACTTGTAATCAGGGTTATCATTGATAACAGAAACTGCAAGGCGTCCGAAACGCATATATACAGGGCCTTCGTACTTAATCGCTTCTTCAACAGCGCATCTTGCCTCTACTGCATCAGATGGGTTGATAATAACCATGCCCGGGATTGTACGCATAAGTGCGATATCTTCGTTACATTGGTGAGTTGCACCATCTTCACCTACTGTAATTCCTGCGTGAGTTGCGCCAATTTTTACATTGAGGTGAGGATATCCGATTGAGTTTCTTACTTGTTCAAAACTTCTGCCTGCGGCAAACATTGCAAATGTGCTTGCAAAAGGAATTTTTCCTGTTGTCGAAAGTCCTGCCGCTACGCCGAACATATTATTTTCTGCAATTCCACAGTCAAAAAATCTTTCTGGGAATTTCTTTTTAAATATTCCTGTTTTTGTAGCCGCTGCAAGGTCAGCATCAAGGACTACAAGATTTTCATATTTTGAACCGAGTTCAGCAAGGGCGTTGCCGTATGCTTCTCTTGTTGCTATTTTATCTGCCATATCTCAATCCTCACTTTAAGTTTTTAGCAATATCTTGAAGTTCTTTTATTGCTTGTGCATATTCGTCATCATTAGGCGCTTTTCCGTGCCAGCCTGCTTGATTTTCCATATAAGAAACGCCTTTGCCCTTTACTGTTTTTGCAACGATTGCTGTCGGTTTGCCTTTTGTTGATTTCGCAACTTCAAATGCCTTCAAGATTTCTTCTATGTTATGTCCGTCGATTGAAATAACATTCCAACCAAATGCTTCAAGTTTGCTTTCGTAAGGCATTGTATTCATAACTTCTTCAACCTTACCATCAATTTGCAATCCATTATTATCTATAATCAAGCAAAGGTTATCAAGTTTATAATGAGCGCCAAACATAACCGCTTCCCAAATTTGACCCTCTTGGCTTTCTCCGTCACCGATAAGGGTATAAACACGATAGTCTTTATTATCAAGTTTACCTGCAAGTGCCATTCCACAAGCGCAAGAAAATCCTTGCCCAAGCGAGCCTGCTGACATATCAACACCTTTTATATTTTTCATATCTGGATGCCCTTGCATAATTGAACCGAGGTGACGAAAACCTTTGAGTTCTGATACATCAAAATAACCACGATGTGCAAGTGCTGAATAAAGTCCTGGGCAGGAGTGACCCTTCGAAAGTACAAAACGGTCTCTGTCAGGATTGTTTGGGTTTTCAGGACTTACATTAAGTTCCGAAAAATAAAGACACGCTAAGATATCAGCAGAAGAAAGAGCGCCACCTGGGTGTCCTGACTTCGCGCTATAAACTGCTTCAATCGCGCCAATTCTTATATCGTTGGCAACTTTTTTAAGTTCCAAAATTTTATTGTTCATAACGAACCTCCAAAGATAAGTTTATATCAAGAAATAATTTCGTTTCTTCGTAAGAATATTTTATCATTTTAAGGACTATATGTCAATAATTTATTTCGTTTTATATAATAAATTAATTGACAAAAAAGTAATTGTGTGGTAATATTTATTTTGCAAGATAAACGAAAAATGTTCGTTTTTGCAAAAAATAACAAAATTCAACAAGTACGCGCCTTTAAAAGGGCGCTTTGTCGCGTTTTAATTTTTTTAAATCTCAAAGGTGGATTTATGAATAAAAATATTTTATTAAGCCCTATAAGGAATACGCCTCAATACAAGGCGCTTTTTGCGCGTCTTGAAGAACTTAAAAATTCCTCTGTTTGTTTACCTCTTTTAGTAAATGGAGTTTGCGATGGCGCAAGATGCTCGCTCATTCACTCTTTGATTACAGATATTCGTGAAAAATACGGCAAGACCGTTCTTGTAATAATGTCTGAG
>JAZSDJ010000046.1:0-2200 GCA_045531105.1 Eubacteriales bacterium
TATTGCTGATTGACTTTTGCACTGTCACTTGTCGGGCGAACCTTGCTCACTCCTTTTCGCTACGCTCAAAGTCGTGAGCAAGGGGATTGTTTGTTGCACTTCTATCTTGACAGTATATATTATATAAATTCACTTGACCAACCGCTGCCGGCCAACCGCAACCCACGCGGCACCACTGGCGCGGCGCTTCGCGTGACCTTTTGCTGCAAGCATTGTCGATTCCCGTTATAATTGACAACGCCGTCTTATCGCGGTCCAAACGGTACGAGCTTTGCCCGTACTTCGTTTGACCAACCGCTGTCGGCATTGTCGATTCTCAAAACAGGAAAGAGGAATTCCCTGTTTTGAGAATTCCTCTTTTGTCTCATCGTGCAAATTTGTGACAGATTATCGAACAATTTCGTTAAGCCAAATGAGCAAAGGCGAGCTTGCTTGCACTTTGCCATGGCGAGAAATTGTCGGCGAAGCCAACTTTAAAAGAGACTTTCTAAAGGTTGTGGATTTCGTTCATTATTTGAGGGCAGAGGGTTACGATATGGTAACTTTCAAGAATGTTTGTGATGACCTCTGAAAATTGCTCATCAAATAGGTTTCAACTCAACAGTCAGCCCCATTGCGGCTGCAATCCTGTAAAGGGTTGCAACTGTAGGAACTGTTATTCCCCGCCTGTGTCAAACGTGCGTTCTTACGAGCATCGAGTAATATCTGTGCATTGTACTCTTCCCAAGCCTTAGCGGTAGCCTCTGCACGACTTTTAGTACCAACCTCGCCAAATTCCCTTGCAAGTTCGGTACTTACATCATAAATTTCATTCTTTTTGCTCATAATATACAGCCCTGCTTTGTTGCTCAATGTTAAAAAACAACTTCCAAATATCCAGCTCCAATCTTGTGTATCTCTTTCAAAATTTGTTCTTCACGCTCTTTTGAAGGTTTTTTGAAACCGTTTATATAATTCCTCAACAATGATGCATTTATATTTATAAGTTTTGCAAACTCTGCAATGTTTAGTTCCTTATGAGTCAAAAAGAATTTTTGCAAAGGTGTTGGTTCTGCATCTTCATACTCAAAACTCTCAAAACTTATATCTTCATCAAGTTCTCTCCAATGAATGCCATCAAGGCCAATAGTGTATTTCATACGTTCTTCTTCATTTGCAGACAGCAAATGCGGATACCATAGCAAGGATTGGCGATACTCTTTGCCATTATTATCTACTCCATAGACATAATCCTTGTCAAACCAGACTCTAACAATCTTCATATCTTTATTCCTCCTTTCCAAAATACTTAATCCAATGCTTGATTATAATGTCCTGATTATAGTCAATAACCTCTTTAATCTTCTTAAGGTCATTGCTTTTGATATTATAAACTGTTTTTAGCACAAATTCATCTTCTACTAAATCGAACTTTGCCATACCACCGTTCCCCTCTACGTGAATGTGCAATGGCTCATGCTCTCTGCTATAAAAGAAAAATGAAAATCCGTAAAATCTAAAAATTTCAGGCATATTGTATATAGTTTTATTACTGCGAATATAGGTATTGTTTTTGATACCTGCAAGCGCGTGTGCCACTTTTTGTATATGTCTATAAAAAATAGTAGTAATTGCTCCTTAAGCTTATATTATAAAGAATGATGTTAAGTGGTATCAAAAAGCAAAAGACATTTGATGCTTATTCAAGGTGTTGGAGCAGTAATAGGATTTTGCATCAAATAAAGATGTATCAGAATGACCTAAAATCTGGTTTATTTATACATTCTTTTTGTGCTGCACTAATCTAAAAAGTTTCTACCTTTTTAGGGTAAAGTCATATAAACTCACCAAAATAAAAAAGAGGAAAATTCTCTTGAATTATCCTCTTTTGTCTCATCGTGCGCGTGATAGGACTCGAACCTACACGTCGCAAAACACCAGATCCTAAGTCTGGCGCGTCTACCAATTTCGCCACACGCGCGATAAAACTTAGTTTTCGTTTGCAAAGATAGCTCTTTTTTTCAAGAAACCGCTATCGTTTCGCAATTTTCTTATGCAAAGCAGGTTCTGCAGGTTCTTATGCAGAGTCAACCAGCAAGTGCAACATTACGAAATAAATTTGTAAAAGCACTCCTTTGGTGTTGAAAAGTTCAGTTTTTCTCTTGGTCTTTCGTTTAATTTGTATTGTGTCTTCTTTATCTTTCCGTCTGTAACGGTGCTT
>JAZSDJ010000037.1:0-2364 GCA_045531105.1 Eubacteriales bacterium
GCTTCTCGTTGTTGGCGTTAAGCTCGGTTATATTAATATTACTTGGAAATATCCCATTAAAGATAATTTTTCGCGGTTTGAAGCCGATTCTTGTGATCTTGGTATTCACGGCTGTTTTGAATATTTTTTGGACAAAAGGGGAGTATGCTCTTATACAGTGGCGTTTTATAAACATATATCTTGAAGGAGTGTACGCAGCGCTGTTTATAATAATAAGAATTACTGCGCTCATAATAGGAACAAGTATGTTTATGACATATACGACCACCCCTATCGAGTTAACTGACGGAATAGAGGATCTGCTTTCTCCTCTGAAAAAAATAAAAGTCCCTGTGCATGAATTTGCTATGATGATGACTATCGCTCTCAGATTTATTCCTACACTTGTGGAGGAGACAGGGAAAATAATGGACGCTCAAAAAGCGAGAGGAGCAGATTTTTCAAGTGGTGGCCTTATTAAAAGAGCGAAAGCGCTCATTCCAATAATCATTCCACTTTTCATTTCCTCGTTCAGAAGAGCGGAGGAACTTGCAGTCGCTATGGAATGTAGATGTTATCATGGTGGCAACGGCAGAACACGAATGAAAAAATTGAAGATGAAGGCAAGAGACTATATAGGATTGATACTTGCTTGTGGAGTTATGGCAGGCGTGATTTTGCTCAATATCTATACGAATGTTTATTCAATTTAGCCACACAGGATTGACCAAATGAAAGAGGTGTTGCTATGAAAATTCTTCTTACAATATCATATGTAGGAACTAATTATGCTGGGTATCAACTTCAAGCGGATAAGCCTACCATTGCACTAATGCTAAATCGCGCCACAAAAAAAGCGTTTGGTGTTGATTGCAATGTTACGGGTTGTAGCCGTACCGATAAAGGGGTTCACGCCCTCGGCTTTTGCGCCACAATAGAGCCAAAAAACAAGGACGAAAACTTGACAATACCCCTTGACAAAATCCCTGTTGCAATGAATTCATCGCTCCCAGATGATATTTCTGTAATATCTGCAAAAATCGTTTCAGATGACTTCCATCCAAGGTACAATGTTGTAAAAAAAAAATATATTTACAAAATAAGAACGAATCCGATAAAAGACCCATTCCTTGCAGGAAGAGTGCTTGAATATGGAAAAAACATCAGCGACGAAGCGTTTGAAAGAATGCAAATTGGCGCGAAATTGTTCGAGGGCACACATAAATTTGATGCATTCATGTCAACAGGCTCAAAGATTGAGGACACAACAAGAACAGTCTTTAAAAGTTATTTGACAAGAAAAGGTGATATCGTTGAATTTCATGTCGTAGCGGATGGATTTTTATACAATATGGTAAGAATAATGGTTGGAACTCTTTTGGCAATCGAAAGAGGCAAAATCAATGAAACGACAGTGCCTTGGATTATCAGTTTGAAAGATAGAAAAAACGCAGGACCGACAGCGAAACCCGATGGTCTATACTTAAAGAAAGTATATTATTAAAAATAGGTATAAAAAATAAATTTTATTGTGGCACTATTGACAAGTGCCGAAAAAGGTGCTATAATATATTAACACAAGCCCACAACTTGTTAAGTAGCGAAAGGTTGGCAATTTATAGTGGTTAGTTTAATAATTGACATTGTAATTGCACTGGTTTGCTTGATTATAATAATCAGAAATGCGGTAAGAGGTTTTATCAGGTCGTTTATGGCATTTGCTAGAACAGTTCTTGCGGTATTTTTGGCATATGTTTTCAACTCTCCATTGGCAGGGTTGCTTGATGAAAAAATATTTTCAAATATGGCAATCGGCTGGGTGAACAGTGCTTTTATATCTACATACGACGGAGAAGGTGCATATCAACTTTATACATTGTTTGATGGCATTCCGTCTTGGTTTGCAAATATGCTTATGCGTTCAGGCGCAGAAGAAGAGGTTATTCAAAAGTATTTTTATAGTGGCGAGAGCGCACCTATTGAAGTAGTTGACCAATTATCAGAAAGCCTTGGAGGACTTTTGTCCTCTGCAATTTCAACGATAGTAGCGGTAATTACGATTTTTATTGTAGTTGAAATCGTACTTGCAATAATAGGCGCACTTCTTGGAAAAGCAGAGAAGATTCCGATTGTTAAGTTCTTGAACATTCTTCTTGGTGCTCTTATCGGTGCAATTATTTCATTTGCAATAGTTCTTTTGATAACAACAGTAATTATTTGGATTGTTAATTTTGGTGCAGGTTACAACTCGCAAATCTTTGCATCAAATATCATAACCGATTCAATCTTCTTGAACTTCTTCCATTCTCACAATATGTGGCAATGGCTTGCGAACCTTGTTATCGGCAACTAAAACAAAATATAAAAAGATTTTCGTCTTTTGGC
>JAZSDJ010000149.1:0-10273 GCA_045531105.1 Eubacteriales bacterium
CAGAGCATAGCGACCTTGGTATTACACAAATATCTCTGAAAGGATCTTCTGCTTCTGAAAATCCCTGCCCCCAAGACACCAGGTTGTATGTTAAGACATAGCAATCGCAAACCTTTTTGCTTTTAGTTTATCCTATGCAAAAGGTTTTCTTGTTCAAACAATGTTAATTTAAAGTCTTGGGGGAGTTCTCCTTCAACCACATTTGTTGGTATTTCAATAAAGTAAACAAATGGCTCATCAAGCATTTCTGCCGTTGAACTTGTCTTTTCAAGGGTGATGTAAATATTTTCAGCACTTGAATAAAAATACTTGAAACCTACATAATCACAAAAACCCTCTTCGAGGTATAGCGCCAAAGCAAAATGATCTGTTTGAATATCAATATTAAAATCAAGATTGTACTTGTTCTTTAAATTTTCCATATCATTTTTGTTTTTAATTATCCAAGACATACCATTTTTCAAGTCATTCTTAACATCCTCTCTAATACTAACGAGATTGAAGTTGTAGTATTCTCTTTCTTCAAAGACTACGCAAATCTCTCTTATTCCCTCGTTCATATAATTTCCTACTTCGATTTTTGGAATAATCAAATACGATATTTTTTTATACTCCACTATTTCTTCAGGATAGGCTCTGTCTTTATATAAATAGCAGTCTGCTACAATATATTCTTTTTCGCCAAACCTTGCGTTTCTGTACCCTATGTGAGTTGACCAAGGTCTGTTTTCGTAATGTTGCATTAATACAACAACATAATTTTTATCGAAAATACTTTCGCTTATTGAACCCAAATTGCTAATGGTTTCTTCAAGTTCGTCATACGTTTTTATAACTTTGTAATATTCTCCATAATCATTTGGAAAATCATTCTTTAAATATGTTCTGTTTTTTGTAGAAATTTGAGCGTAGTATTTGTCACTGATATTTGTTGATTTTTCAAACGCGTCAGCATTGTTTTTTGCCAAGTCCAAGTTCCCTTCTTCTCTCGAACTTTGTTCTTCCTCATTACACGAAACAAGAAAACTAAAACAAATCATCAGCGCCAAAATTAACGCTAAAAGTCTTTTCATAATGTCAACTCCTTTAACTCAAAGATAGTGTTTGATCGAAATAATCTATATATGCCGTCACGCCAATTTCAGGGAAAATATCCGTTCCCGTCGAGGTTACTCCTATTACTTCATAAGTTCTTGATATAATCTCTCCTGTTTGTGTCGTTTGCGTATTTCCGTATGACGGCACTACTGTAAAAATAATTATATCGTTTCTTGTTGTGCTATAATCAGTAACAACAAATCCACTCCAATAATCAAACTCTCTATAATTAGTCTTATTATATTTAATTGGCAAGTAGTATGAAGAAAATGTTACAGATATTCCATATGAAGTAGTTTTTGTAATCTCAACCTCTCTGTGCTTTTCTTGACAAGTAAAATTGCAACCAATATTACTACACGACACTGTATGATGAGAATCTTCATAATTACTATGAGATATCATTTTTTCAGAACAACCACAAGACAGGAAGAATGTTGCATTTGTACAAATTCCAACATCTATATAGCCATATGATACTTTAAATCTATACTCTCCCGCAGTTTTAATTCTGCACTCGTACAACTCAACATTATTAACTCCATCTGTCGAGGTAAAAACTGAATTATTATTGCTGTCCAAAACTTGTATATATACATCGTTAGAAAGAATCGTTGATACTATTTCATCATACGGATTTTCATAAACAACCCCAAACTCAATATCTGTGTTCGCACCAAAATAATAAGTTTCTGTAATCAAACTTTCATTGTCAGTAATTCCACACGCGTAAAACAGATTGCTGTTTGCCATTCTTATTGCCGCTTCAATATTCAAAAGTCCTGCACCGCTTTTTTCTCTTAGGGTTGAACTTGGTTCTTGTATTTTGGAAGAATCATAATGAAATGATGCGCTCGTCAGTCCACCGTTTTCATCGTTTAATTCGACAGAAATTGCTGTTTCATCAGCGCTTCCCAACAAAATTGCTTTTACTGTATCAGGTTTGCCTATCAAATCAGTGTTCGCTTGCATCACAAGCGCCGCCGCTCCTGCCACCATTGGCGCTGCATAACTTGTGCCGCTTCCTCTGTTTTCTGGATTGTATGTCGTGTCGAGAAGGTGAATTTTTGTTCCAAATGCCGAAAGATCGGGTTTGTTTGTTAAATATTCAAATTGCTGATAATAAGCGCTATTAGACGAAAGCAAATATTGTCCCGAAGAAGTCTCGTCACAAGTCACGTTTCCAACAGTTATTGCATTGTATGCCAATCCCGGAGAAGAAACAAACGAGGAGGAATTATTTTCCGAATGATAATTTCCTGCTGACTTTACAATTACTACTCTATATTCAGTAATTACATAATCCACATATCGATCTAACGGAGAATAATAACCATATGGTGTTCCAAAACTCATATTTATAATATTCGCGCCACTTTCAATGCACCATAAAATACTATTCGAAAAATCTTCCGAACTCATGTAAATGGTATAATACAGAGTGGAGCGTGGAGCAATTCCAGTGTATTTTACTCCATCAACACCAGAAACTTCATCTCCGCCAACTATACTCAATACAGTGGTTGCATGGTTGCTAATAGTTCTGTTGGCTCTGTAAATGTTACTAATAAATGAATAGTTTTTGATCAATTGTGACGATGTTTTTTCAGAAAGATGAACATTATTGTCGTAATATACACCTTTTTCTGGCAACACGTTGTCGTACTCATCATAAAAACTTGTAGGAACTTCTATAACACCTATTTTTATTCCTGAACCATCATACTGAATATTTTCATTTTTCACCATATGGTATCCAGTTGATGTTGTTTGGGAAGTTTCATCCTCCGTATCATCTAGCACGAAAGTTTCTTCCACATACTCTTCTATCTTTTTCACCGCACCTTGTTCGGCGATTTGAAATAAATAATCCTTTTTACTTTCCAAATGTATCATTGCAAGTAGTGGATCAAGAGATACATTCCTACACTTTGTCAAGTCAAGAAGTCTTGAAAATTCTTGGTTTGCAGTTGTGTTTACAAGTTTTCTTGTCTGTCTGTAATCTTTTAGGTATTGGTGTCTTTCTGAAAGGTTAATGATTTCAGTTGATGTCATTCCACTATTTAAGCAGTTTTGGATTTCTGTATCTGTCATTGTGTCAGATATGCTCGCTTTTGCTCTAAATAGCATTGGAGAAAAGCTCTTTATGTCTATTTCCCCTGTTTCTGTTGCTTGTAAGCCATATGTTGAAGCGTTCGCTTTCATTATCTCTAAATTTTCTTCAAACAACTGTACCTTTTCTGCTACCTTACTACCTATATATGCTTCCTCGTTCTGCTCTGTTATACTTACGCCAAGTCTTTTTGATAAAACTTGATAAAACATATCTTCGCCATAATCTTCAAGCCAAATATATACAGGCACATATTCATCATCTTCTATCGTTTCAAGATGTGCTTTGAGGCTCTCTGTTAATTTATCGTCAGCATTTATAGGTTCAGCAACTATCGTTTCTGCTCCTACTGTTGATAAAACAGGAATGAAAAGCATTAAGATGATTAAAATGAATGATAATGTTTTGTGAATTACTCTTGTTTTGTTTTTCATAAACAAAAAACCTCCCTTTTTTACTCGGAAGGTGTTTTTTATTTTTCACCCTCCGGCTTTAAATTTTTACCTTTGGTTGATATTCCTATGACGAAAAGGGCTCAAATCCCTTTCCTTGATTTAATTTTAGCATAGGCTATATTCGCTTGGCAAGAGCTTTTGAACCACTTTTTCAAATTTCGTGAAAACTAAACAAATTCGACTTTTTTCGCAAGGGAAAAATTTCCAGATTTTTGTGCAATCATACGAAATTTTATTTTTTCAAATTTTTTCGAAAAAAGTTGTCTTTTTTATTTAATTAAGCACTAGTGCTTAATTAACCTCGAAGCAATATAATTACACGACAATCTCGGTACGGACTCGGTGCGGACCGAGAGCCAATCTCCGCGTTTGTTTCGCATAGTTGCTTAATTAACCTCGAAGCAATATAATTAAACGGACAATCTCGGTACGGACTCGGTGCGGACCGACGGACGAGCGTCCGAGGCAAATTTCCGCATTAGTTTCATATAGTTGCTTAATTAACCACGAAGCAATATAATTAAACGGACAATCTCGGTACGGACTCGGTGCGGACCGACAGGCAATTTCCGCACTCCGCATTTCGCATTGAAAAAGGCACTCAAAAGAGTGCCTTTTTTACTTCACTTTTACAATTTCGCAGGGGCGAGCGACATTTATTTCGACTTCTTTATAGCCGTGACGGTCAAGGTTTTCACGATGAGCCGAAAAAGCAATTTCAGGCGCATTGTTTTCCTTGCTAAGGTGGGCAAGGGTGAGTTTTTCCGTTCCGTTTTGGGCAAGGAAGAGCGAAAGGTCGGCGCTATCGTCGTTTGACAAGTGACCTGTATCAGCCAATATTCTGTGCTTTAAAAATTCGGGGTAAGGCCCTGCAACGAGCAGAAATTTGTCGTGATTTGATTCAAGAATTATAGTTTTACAACCACATAGCGAGGTTTTTATCTCGTCGGTTATATGTCCTATATCGGTTGCAATTCCAAGTTTTTCTCCCTCGTCAGTTTCGATTATGTAGCCGACATTTTGGGCGCTATCATGAGGGATTTCAAACGAGCGCACGCTCAAAGAGCCGACACACGAGAGGTATCTGACCTCGTGACTTTTTGCACACTGCGAGGCAAACGAGCCGTGATATGCAACTCTTGTAAAAGACGGGGCTGTTATATGTACGGGAATATGATATTTCTTTGATATGATTTCAATTCCGCTTGTGTGGTCACTATGCTCGTGAGTTACAAAAATCGCACTGATATTTTTAAGCGACGAGCCAAGAAAAGAGAGTGACTTTTCAATAGCGCCTGCGCTTTTGCCTGCGTCTATTAAAATTTCGTCTTTTCCGTTCTTTATGTAAATGCAGTTTCCACTCGAACCCGAAAACAGCGTATAAACTTCTAACATCTTTGCCCCTCCTTTTTGAAAAATAAAATCCACACTTGACAAAAAACCTTCTCATAATGAAATTCAAAAATTAAAAACTTTAACAAGATTAGTCAAATGCCCTGTGACATCAAACTTCACATTTGCTTTTTATTTTATCATAAAGAAATTAAAATAGCAATAGGAAATTTGATTTGTTAAAATTCTTGACAGTTATTTATATATTTGATATACTAAAATAAGGAAACACACAAAGCGAAAAGCAAAGTGTCCTAAAAAATGTCAGTGAGGGTAACCTCACACAAGGAGAAGACTATGAAAAAATATATCGCTTTTGGAGTGGCGGTTGTTTTACTTGTTCTTGCTTTTATTGTGCCAAACTCGTTTTCAAAAGGAATTGAGGCTGGCAAGGGCGATGGTAAGAATGAGAAAATAAGCAACTTTGACGAAATTGTCGATTTGCTTGTTGCCACCGAAAAACTAACACAGGGTAAAACCAAAAATTTTGAGTCGCTCACATTCAATGTGGTTTACGACTCGGCAAGGGATTACACCTACACAGCGACAGGTGTGTCGAACGCCACAAAAATTTCAATGAAATCCGACTCGACTGTGCATTTGACAAGTGACGCTCAATATATTGTATCGCACATTGTTGCAAACACTCAAACAACTGAGTCTGACAAATCCCAAAGCGTGTATGTTGAATTTGATTTTGAAACATACAGCAAGGGCGAAACACAACTTGTAAGAATTTCAAATTTTGAAACCATCGGAGACGGCTTGGCGTTTACCGACAAGGAAAAGGGCGTTTATCTCAACAGATGGCTTGAATTTGACGAAACCGCCTCAGATGTTGCATTAATTCCAACTCTTATGCTTTATGGAATTACAAGTCCTGTTTACTCTCTCGTTTCATCACTTTCCGACTACCAAGAAAGACATTTTGAAAAGACTGGCGACAAGTACGCCGTTGTTGAAAGAAAATTCAAAGAACTCAGCGAAACCTTTGCGCTTTCAGTTCCTTTTGTAGAGGGCGTTGAAACCACAGGTGAGGTTTTTGTTGACACTTCAAAGGCTAAAAAGCCAACACTTGTGGCTGAATTTGAATATGAATTGCCAGAAACATACAAAATGCCGTCTCTTATTGACGAGTCGGTTTTGAACTACAAAATCACCTCTGGCATAAACTTTGAAAAATATGAGGTTACATTCTCTAACATTAACAATACCGAAATTAAGTACGACCTTGACGACGATGATATTTACAACGATGAAGAACTCATTGAACTTTTAAAGGACAACGGCTTGTGGGTTGACCCTGCCGAGGAAGAAACCGACGACGAAACCCAAGAAGGCGACGAAGATGGCGAGGAGGTTGAAGAATAATGGCAAAAATTAAAGACTTTTTCTCAACTTACAAAAAGCGCATTTGCGCTATCGCGGGCGCATCAATTTGCGCTGTTTCGCTTATTCTCACAATAATTTGTTATCTTGTAGGCGCGTTTATCGAAAAAGAGTCCTCAATTACATTCATTGACTCTATTGCAAAGGTCTTTGAGGTTTTCGCTGGCGCATCTATTCCCGTATTGATTGACGGAGTTTTTGGACTTGTTCATCTTATTTTCATAGCGATTATAGTTCTTATAACAATCCCTTTTGTTCGTCGCGCGATAAAATTTATAATAGCGCTCATTAAAAAAGACGACGATAAACTCGTTGAAGAAATGACATTTATAAGAGAAAGAGGCTTGTCTGTGTGCATAAATCTCGGTCTTTTCGTGATTTTTGAAACACTCTTGTCCTCGTATTCACTCTCCGCTTTCACTATTGTTTGCTTATCTTTTGCAGTTGCGTCATTTGCAATTTCGACAACTTGCCTTATGTTTGTCGCTCACGACGATATTCCGTTGCCGTCGCATATTGCAACTGAGTGTGTAAGATATGCATTCGCTCCGTTGATTGTTGGCGTTGCGTTCATTTTTGCAATTCCGTCAGGGGCTGTATCAAATCTCTACTTCAAGATTATGAATGTTGCTGCATCGCTTGAAACAATGTTTGAATCCGACCAAATAATGGCAGTTATAAGAAGCCTTTACTATATCGCATTTGAAGGCATATGCACCATTATTACAGTCATACTCTTTATCAAACTTTTAGCGAACTTGATTGATAACATAACCCCAAATTCACGCACATATGTGGCTGATAAGCACTCTGCGAAGAAGATTTTCTTAATTCTTGGAATTATCTCGGGCGCAAGAGTTGTTTTGAGATTTATAGTTCACAACTTCCTAATCGACGAGGGAATTAGTGCGGACTTTTTGCAAATGATATTCTCGTGGTTCAATTCCGTTCGCAATGATGTATTGCCACTTACACTTGTATGCTTTGTTGGCTATTGCTTACTTTTCTCGAACTTCATAAGAAATGAACCGAAAGAAGACCCAAAAGAAGAAACGGGAACATTCTCGCTTGGAAATTCATTCTTTACAAACTTAAAACCAGGACAATTAGAATAATAAAAAAAGCGCTCTTTGACGCACCTATCGTAAAGCAGTTTTTTATTAATATCAAAAGGGACGAGATTTTCTCGTCCCTTTTGCATACGACCTTGCCCTGCAAGGGCAAACTTAGTTCGGCGACCCGCTTTTTCGCAGGTCGCCGTTGTGAGCGCTTTTTTGTTATATTTCACACGAAAGCGTGATTTCAGAATTGGTAGTTTCGTAAACTTCTCCGTTTGGAAGATAGATTACCTTCCGAACATTGTCGTTTGATTTCACCATAATTGTGAACTCTTTGCTTGCCTTTTTCCAAGAAACATAAATATCTCCACCGATAGAAGAAACTGTTCCTCTTGCGCTATCTCTGCCCTTGATATATGGCTTGATTGCAACAGATTTTTCACTCACATCATATGTCCGAACACCAAGGACTGTGGCGCTAAACTCATAAATTGCAAGCGCGCCCCACGCGTGACATTCGCTACGAGAGTCAGTCGGTGTTTCGGGTATTGTTGTGCAGTTTAATTTTATAAGATTTCTGTAAAGTGTCATCATTTCTTCGGTCTTTTCGTACATTCCTGCAACTTCAAGCGCACGGAAGTAGAAATACGCAAACGCAAATGTGCTTTTTGCCTCTATATTTAGAGATTTTGTCATGATTTTCTTCGCTCTTTTTGGAGTCGCCGTTCCCGAAAGAGTGCACCAAGTCTGCATATGTTGAGAGAAATAAATGTGATTTACATCATCAGCATACATACCACGCTTTTCGTCCCAGAAAACTTCGTTTGTTTTCTTTATAAGACTCTTTGCAAGGGTTGTATATTCGTTTGCAACATCGCGTCTGCCACAAACGATATTGAGTTTTGAGGCGCATTTGAGGAAGTATGCGAGCATTGGGTTGTAAATTCCGATAACTCCCTCGTAAACTCCGAGAGGAACTCCACCCTCGCAACCTCTTACTTGGTCGTAAACCCAAGGCTTAGACCAGTCGATAAAGTTCCAATATTTGCTCTGCGCTACCAGTCCGTCCTCGCCTATGTGCTGTCTGAACCACTCAATCACGCCATCTATCGCACGAAGGTGCTTTCTAACGAGGGCTGTGTCGCCAAAACGAATATAGTGAGCGTACACCATAAAGATAAAATAGAGTTGGAACGACGGAATATGTTGGTCAGGAGTTGATGGTGTTCTTGACGGCATAAGTCCGTCTGCAAATTGCGCCTGTGCAAAATCGTCCATACACTTTCTTGCCAAACGGTCGTCGTCTGTGAGTTGATAATTAAAGAGCATTTGAGTAGAGGAATCCATACAGTATTGAAGTTGCTCATAGAACGGACAGTCCTCGTATGTTTCGTGCATACAGCGTTGCAAGGTGCGAACGCTCATTTCCCAGAGTTTATTGTCTGTTTCTGTGCCGAAGTCGTAGTCTGTGCGAGGCTTCATTGGGTAGTTGACCTCTGTGAATTTTTCAAGTTTTACAGACACATCGCCCTCTGTTTCAACCTTGATAAAACGGAAGCAACGGAAATAGAACGGCTCATATGTAGTTTCTCCATCAAAAGAAACTGTGTCCATCATTTTTTCGTAGTATTGTTGACTTCTGTCGCATCTGTCACCATTTGTTTTCCAGTGTCCCGAGTCAAAGCACTCAAAGAATTTGAAACTTATTTTGCCCGACCCTGTGAGTCTAAAACGAGGAAATCCAAAAGTGAGATATTTCGCCTCAAAAAATTCACCATCAAACGAAATTATATCTGTCTTGTCGGCAAAATCAAGCATAGGAATAGGACGCTCGTGAAGAAAAAGTTTGTTTGTGCCACCCCACCAATAGTGGTCCGCTTCTCCGTTTGAAACACCACATTGTTCGCGCGCTTCAATAAATTCTGCGCTCTTAACTTTTTCCATATCAACCTGCTCAATAGGTGAGGCTGAATTTGTGTCACCCGAGGTCAAAAGTTTAATTCCATCAACATCGGCAACAAGCCAAGTTTTGTCCGTTTTTATCGACACATCTCCACAGTTAAGTTCCATAACAAGGAGCGCAGAACCAACGCGAACTACTCCGTCAGTCGCACCCCACATACACTCAACATCGCTCTCGGGAAGTTGCATAACCTCAACAAAAATTTCGTTTTCGCCGACTCTTAAAAAGTCGCTCACCTTTACAGTGTCAAAAAATGTTCTCTCGCGTGTGCCTTTGCACGGGCCAACGCATACGAATTTTCCATTTATAAAGAGTTTATATCGAGCCTGCGCGCTTATTTCAACAGTCGCCTCTCTAACAGCGTCAAGAGAAAACGACTTTTTGAAGTAGTAAAGTTTCATTCCTGTCGCGCTCGAATTTTTGTGTGTAATCCAAATACAGTCTTTCATTTTTCGTCCTCATTTGCAATATTAGGGCAAGCCCTCAATATGATTATACGAGAAAAAATTATCATAGTCAATACGAAAAAACAAAGAAATCGAAAAAATCTCTTGACATATTTAATATTATATTATAAAATTAAAATGTGTAGATATGTAATTGCGAGTCCGCCTTAACTCGTAATTCTTAATGCATAATATTTCACGCATCGCGTGAAAGGTCGATATGGCTTTGTATTCGAGGTTGCCAGCGAGGAGCAACAACGAAGAATGGCTCCTTTGGTTGCCTAGAAGCGAATTGTTCTAGGCGCACCGCAGATGGCGGACTAAGGCGTATTGACATACGACGACGGTCGCCAACGAGG
>JAZSDJ010000187.1:0-2796 GCA_045531105.1 Eubacteriales bacterium
CAGAGAGGAGAGGGTGTTTGAACTGATATACAGTGCAAGGAGTTCCCAAAATTCAAAAGGCACAATACCATCAAAATAGCCGTTTACAATTCCCGTGGCAAAGGTGGGATTTGCTTTTGCACACCAAACAATGCGATTGAATTCTTCCCAAGGGTCGCCAAAATCGTCTCTGTCAAAGTCGATAATATAGAGTTTTTTGTCCTTGCCAATCATCATATTGCCGATATGAAAATCACCGTGCTGATATGTGCGAGTGCGTCCCTTTAATAAGTGTCTGTGAGAGTTTATATAGTCAATAAACGCCTCGCCATTTTCGTATTTTAACGCACACTCCTCGTAGGATTTTATCTTTCTGTCCATCTTCTGATTAAAGTGCGTTTCCCAGTCCTCAATGCCATCAGGAGAGGGGATTTTATGGATTTTGTTTAATATTTGCCCTGCCTCAAAGCCGTAGCGATATTGCTCGTCGCTCGTAAGTGTTGGAATGATATCTTCCGCGTCGTAGCCGTCAATCCAAGATTGAACTGCATAAACGCCTTCTTCATTAACTCCAAACTCCAAGGACTGACACATTGGAATTTTCAAATCGCTGACTTGCTTTGAAAGTTCAAATTGTTTTTTCTTTTTATCATATTGGTCGAAAGGCGAAACGCGAAGTAAATATTTTTGGCCGTCTTGTGTGGTTACAAGATATTTTTTATCTTTCGACCAGCCTTTTTCAATGAGTTTTTTTGAAACAAAATTAAATACTGACATTTTTATCCTATGTTGACTGTTTCGCCGGATTTGATCTCGTATGATTTCCCGTCGATATTGAGCCAAATTGTGAAAAGTGTAGGATTATAAATTTTTGTGAATTCTGCGTTGTAAACAAGGGAATTATATGCT
The DNA here is from genome assembly GCA_045531105.1 of Eubacteriales bacterium. Taxonomy (GTDB): domain Bacteria; phylum Bacillota; class Clostridia; order Oscillospirales; family CAG-272; genus RGIG2000. The sequence continues at coordinate 889 of JAZSDJ010000187.1, forward strand.
TGAACATAGTCGTAAATTTCTATGTTTGTCGCATACCAAATATCGCTTTTGCCAGAGAGTTTTTTGCAAATTTCCTCTGCGTGCTCCCAGCCACCCTCGTTATCGAATTCGTAACTGTGCCCCCAAAGATAAAAAAGTTTTGGAGAGCGAGTAGCGATGTAACCATTTTCGGGGTCCATTGAAACGAATTTGTTGATATATTCCATGATTTTTGGATTGTTGTGGTGTGCAGTTGGCATCCATTTGTGCCAATCAGTTGGCAAATCGAAATGGTCATTATCGCCACCAAGTGTTCGAGAATACACAATGTCAAGGTCGGTAAGGTAACTCTTTACTCTCTCGTAAGAAGTGTTTGAAGCCCAGGCAGTAATGCCACAGTCAGGGTACGCCATACCCCTTATAATTCTATCGTATTTGCTTTCGAGTTCCTTGCGACATTCAAAAACATCGACAATTCCCTCAATAGGTCTAATATAGCCCTCGCCACGATGGTAATAGCCATGAACAGCGACCTCGTGCCCGCTTGCCAAAATGAGTTCTTTAACTTGCTCGGTTGTAAGTCCTGTTCCGTTTTTAAACTTGTCACCATTTAAATTAAATGTGCATTTAAGCCCGTATTTTGTGATAAGTTCAGCAAAACGAGCGTCTTGGTTGCAACCGTCATCGTAACTTAAAGTGAGAGCCTTTGGCTTATTGGCAGGAAATCTCAAAAATGCGTATCTCATAAAAATCTCCTATATATTTGATGATTAAATTTTATCATAAATTTTCACTTTTTTCAACTGTATTACACAATTAAAGAACAAAGTATGGTAAAATAAATAAAAAGAGGTGAAAGACTATGGCAATAAGACTTAACGAAGATAAAGAAGTTGTAAAACGCATAAAAGAGGGCTTGAAGGAAAAAGATGGCTATTGTCCTTGCAGACTTGCAAGAACCGAAGAAAACAAATGCATTTGCAAAGAGTTTAAAGAACAAATGGCTGACCCCGAATTTGAGGGCTATTGCCATTGTATGCTTTACTATAAAACAAAAGATTAAGGAGAAAAATTATGTCAGTTATAAAAGTAAATGTTGATAATTTTGAAGAAGTAGTTTTGAAAAGCGAAAAAACAGTTTTGGTCGATTTCTACGCCGACTGGTGTGGACCTTGTAAAATGATTGCCCCAACTGTTGAAGAAATTGCAAATGAACATAGCGAATATGTTGTTTGCAAAATAAATGTTGATGAGGCAATGCCTTTGGCTATTAAATATGGAATAGAGAGCATTCCAACGCTTATTGCAATAAAGAACGGAGAACAGGTTGGTAAAATTATAGGTCTACGTCCAAAAGATGCGATTTTGGAGATGCTTAAATGAATTTTTCACCAGTTGAGAACCACAGAAAAGCATTCAAAAGCATAACTCCGTCACTTCGTTGGGACAGGGAAGTGTCGCTTGAAGCACATAAAGAAGTGTGTAAAGTAAAACTCGAAAAACTTCTCGGACTTGACACTTTTTCCTTTTGCGACGATAAGTTTGAAATTTTAAAAGAGGAAGAAGTTCACGGGTGTAAACATATACACTTCGTTGTTCAAACAGAGGAAAATTACTTTGTCAACGCTCATCTTATGCTCCCAAAAAACACGACTGAAAAACTTCCACTTTGCGCGTGCCTGCAAGGGCATGTTAGTGGTGCGCACTTATCTCTTGCGATTGAGAAGTTCCCTTGTGATGAAGTTTATATATCTCATGATGTTGATTTTGCTTTTCAAGCCGTGAGTCATGGCTTTGCAGGGTTGGCAATCGAACAAAGGGGATTTGGCGAAAATGGAGGAAATAGCGAAAATGGAAAGTTTGGAAAAAGCGGCGGAGTTGGGGAAGACGCCGGACGCGCCGAAACGACCGACGGCGCGGCGAACGAGG
>JAZSDJ010000160.1:0-3129 GCA_045531105.1 Eubacteriales bacterium
AATATTTCATTAAATGTATTTTTTATGATAAAAAAGTAAATAATCTTTTTAAAATAATGTAAAAGGAGATAATTACATGAACAAACCGGTTTCAAATGTTTTAAAAGGAATGGTAGTTGGAGCGGCACTCACGGCAGCGGCGCTTATCATCACAAACAAAAGTGCAACAAAAGCAGTAAAAAATTTAGCACAAACCACAGCCGATAATGTTTCCACTATGTTTAAAATGAATTAAAAAAGCGAGGAAAACCTCGCTTTTTTATTATTTTGTTAAGCCACCATTATTCATACCAATAGTAGCGTTTTCGTGCCATTGTTGAGGATCAGCTCCTAATATATTTATAGGTAGTCCTTTACAACCTCCAATGGCATTATCTTCAATAATTGTTATACATGCAGGAATATTCAGCATTTCTGTGAACTTTCCAAGCCCGTAAAAGGCAGAATTTCCAATAGTTGTAACTGGATAGCCTTTATACTCGCTTGGTATTACAAGTTGGCTTTCTGAGTCGCCACAATAGCCCATAACGACAGCGTGATCATCAACTATTTCAAAAACAAAATTATCTTTTTTGTTTTCTATCTCATCAACGCTAATCCAATTACCTACATATGTTTTTCCGCCAGTACTACCAGATGGAATAACAATATATTTTGTTGGTTCAGATATATTTTCTCCTGTCCAACCAAGAAACATATGACCAGATACTTTACTTGGAGTTGGTAAAACTATATCCGCATTTTCAATAGTATAAGAATTAACAGTTTCTCCAATAAAAGGATACATTAAAAGATTAATTGGATACTGTAAAGGAGACCAATCTGCAACGAGAGTTTCATTTTCAAAAGACCATATGCCTGTACAATCTAATAATTCTTCATCAAGTAACCACCCATTAAAAACATAATGTTCTTTTTGGGGTTTTGGTAGTCTATATACTTCTCCGCCTAAAACCTCAACTACTTTACCATCAATGGTTTCATCCTCAGGGCAAACAAGTTGAACTTTATACTTAATCAAATTTGAATTATACTCTTCCTCATTTGATTTACAAGATACAGCGAGAAAAATTATAAAAATCGACAACACACACATCAAAATGCGTTTCATCATGCATATATACTCCATCCGATAGCAGGACGAAGTCCTTTGATTACATCAATAACTTCATCGTTTCCTGTCTCTACAATTAAAGAATCAGCCCAAGCATTCAAGTCTTCATCACTGTCCCAAACAATATTTATAGAAACTTCTACGCAGTTTTTAAATGCATTTTTACCAATTGTTTTAAGGGTTTTCGGGATTTCAACGGCAAAACTGTTCGCATATGTTGCCAAAAATCCTCCCATATCCATAAACACTTCTGCGCCAATGCTAGTAACAGTATATTCTATTCCGTTATAATTAACTTTTTCAGGAATTATTACACTTGTAACACCTTTTGTTCTTAAATATCTGCTTACTGTGGCTGTCTTTGTGGCACTATCATAAGAATATTCAAATCTTGAAAAAACTGCTGTGAATTTTTTATTTCCACTTGTGCCTTTATTGATAACAACATGTTGATATACTTCTGACTTTCCTTCTTCTTGCCATCCCATAAAAGCAAATCCGCTTAATGTTTTTGCAGGCAATGTAACTGTATCTTCGACAGTATAATTAATGGTTTCAGTTTCACCATTTGATGAAAGTGTTATTGTATAATTTTCATATTCCCATTTAGCAACAAGGGTAATATTCTTCTCCATAGACCAAATTCCGCTATTTTGAACCAAGGTTGAGTTATCATTAATGTCAATGTACCAACCAAGGAGTTTTCTACCAGCAAAAGTAATAACTGGCAACTCATACTGATCTCCAAGTTCATATTTTTTAGGTTCAAGAGTTGCCGACGAACCATTTACATCAAATGTAATTGTATAATATGTTATATCGAATTTCGCATACAAGGTTACATTTTCCATTGTTCCCTTTTCAATTTTTTGGACAAGAGAATCAGATGCAAAATCTGCTTTTGTAAACCAGCCCACAAATATTGCATTAGGTCTTGTTGGATTTAACAAAGTGATAGTTTCGGTTTCAATATTAAACTTTGTTGTTTGATTAGGATTAGTTGTCTTTTGGTCAATAACATAAGATATAGTATATTCAACAGGTGTCCAAACAAGTGAAACAATAGCATCATCCTTCAATGCCCATATTCCGCTTTGTTCTATTACTTCGTTGCCGATTTTCCAAGCGAACTCATAACCATTTCTTGAATTTATTTTTGGAAGATCATATTTGCTTCCAAAAAATACGGAAATTTCACGACCATCAATATCAGAACCTTTTGCATCAATAGTAATAGTATGCTCTATTTCTTCATCTGCAATCCATTTTGCATAGAAGGTCTTATTTCCTGTTGTGCCTTCCAAAATATGGGTTACAGTAGTCTGGTCGTCAAGATTAGAGAACCAACCTAAAAAGTTCAAACCATCAGGTGCTTGTGGAGTTTCCAAAGTTACATTATTGTCAACAGAATAAGTGGATTGTTTGTTTCCCAACCCTGCTCCATACACGTATGTAATAGTGTAAATTTCCTTTTCATATACAGCATTTACAGAAACATCATTTGTAAATTTCCAAATGCCGTTAGTTGGAAAATCGTTTCCTGCTTCGTCTACCCATTTTATAAATTTGTAACCAAGTTTAGACACCTCTGGCAAAGAGTAATTTGCATCATAATCAATTACAACATTGTCAAAATCATCAGATGTGATATTATATTTTTTCGGTGTCCACTCAGCAACTAATTGTAAATCGGAAGTGATCGGAAGCGAAAAATCATAACCCCATCCAACGAAATCATAACCAATTCTTGAAGTTGTAGGTGAATTTATTGCAAAACCACTATCAACAGAAATTTGCGAACATTCTGTTCCACCATTTGCGTCAAAAGAAACAGTCAAAAGTTGCTTTTTAATGACTTTTATTTTATAAGTTTTCTTTGTAAGTCCTTGCTTAACCTTTACATAAAAAAGATTTTCGCCAGTTTCAAGAGAAACATTGCTATCTATTTCATCTTTCATTTCATCAGATGAATAGAATTTAACTTTCGACTTTTGATTTACAGCCATATACTCTGT
>JAZSDJ010000225.1:0-2648 GCA_045531105.1 Eubacteriales bacterium
TATAAGAGCGGTGAGCGTAAGAACCACGAATGTGTCTATAAACACACCTACCATTGCAACAACACCTTGGTCGTGTGGGTCTTTAACGTCTGCTTGTGCGTGTGCGTGAGGAGTTGAACCCATACCTGCTTCGTTTGAAAAAAGTCCTCTCTGCGCTCCTTTTTGAATCGCAAGAACTATCGCTGAGCCAATCCCTCCTCCCAAGATTGCGTTTGGAACGAATGCATATTTGAATATCGCTCCAAATGCTGATGGAAGATTTTTGATATTTACGCAAATTACCAAAAGTCCGCCAACGATATAAAGAATTGCCATTATTGGAACGAGTTTTTCGGTTACTGATGCGATTCTTTTGATTCCACCAATGAAAATTACGCCTGCCAAAACAGCAATCAAAACACCAATAATCCATGTGAATTTTGATATATCTTCACCAAATGATTCGAAAACTCCCACTACATTTGATGTAATCGAGTTTGATTGAACCATCGCTCCTATAAAGCCAAGTGCGATTGTAATTGCCACTGCAAAAAAGCCTGCAAGAATTTTTCCACCTTTACCAGTAAATGCTTTTTTAATATAGTAAACAGGTCCGCCATGAACCTCGCCATTTTCATCAATTATTTTTGTTTTTTGAGCCAAAACTGCTTCGGCATAGTTTGTAGCCATTCCCAAAAATGCGATAATCCACATCCAAAAAATTGCACCAGGTCCACCTACAAGTATCGCTCCACAAGCGCCAACTATATTTCCTGTGCCTACTTGTGCTGCAATCGCTGTCGCAAGCGCTTGGAATGAAGAAAGTCCTTTTTTTCCATCTTTGTTTCCTTTTTTTGAGAAAACCTTTTTAAAGCCTTCGCCAAGACATCTTACCTGAACGAATTTCGTTCTGATTGAATAGTAAAGTCCGACGCCAACAAGCAAAAACACAAGAATATAACCTGACAAATATGTGTTTATGCTATTTACAATTTTTTCAAGTACTTCCATTTTTTCTCCTCTATTTGAAATTTTATTTACAAATCTTATCTAAATAAAAAGCAGAGTGAAAATCACTCCGCAAAATCAAAAAGTATATATACAAAGTATATATAAAAGTTTAACTCTGTCCTTTTGCCTGAGAGATTAACGCTTTCGCGTCTTGCCCCTTCGGCACTCATTTTATGAGATTCTCCGGAGTGCTATCCAATTTCAGTCGATGATCTTCTGAAACCTTCAATTAGCCTTTTATTATTTTTCTATGGCATTATAGCACAGTATTCTTGATTTGTCAATATCATTTCCAAGGAAATTATAACATTTGTTTTTTTAATATCATATTATGTAATTGAGGGATTTTTAATTTTCTTATTCCCTCAGAAAGGATTTTTATGGCTCAATTTACTAATCAGGCACAGTTGACTTATGGCGATGTTGTTACAAATTCAAATATAGCGGTTGGTGAAATTTTGGAAGCGCTTACTGTTTTCAAAACCGCCATCGGAGACTCCTATGGTCAAAACGATACTGTGACCTATATAATTAATATTGTAAATTCAGGTGCTGCGCTCACCAATATTACAGTAAGCGACAACCTCGGTAATTATCGTTTCGAAGACACCGCTCTTACTCCTCTTGATTATGTTGAAGACTCCGTTAGATATTTTGTCAATGGTGTTTTACAAGCCCCTCCATCTGTATCAAGTTCAGGTACGGCACTTGTTTTTTCGGGACTTAATATACCTGCTAATTCAAATGTAGCAATCGTTTATGAAACAATCACTAACGAATTTGCCCCTCTTGGTGCTGATGCAAGTATTACAAATACTGTAACAGTTTCAGGCTCTGGTATCACCCCCATTGAAGCAAGCGAAACTATCTATGCTATTAACGCTCCTCTTTTGAGTATTACAAAAAGTATTAGTCCTGTTCCTGTATCTCCAAATGGTACAGTAACCTATACCTTTGTTATCGAAAACAGAGGGAATGTCGAGATAACACCCGAAACAAATGCGCAAATTACAGATTTGTTCGACCCTATTCTCTCCAACATCTCCGTAAGTTACAACGGCATAACTTGGACAGAGGGCGAAAATTACACCTACAACGAAGCAACAGGAGAATTTGCAACTGTACCAGGTCAGGTTGTTATAGGTTCTGCAACTTATGCACAAGACCCAGCAACAGGCATATGGACACTGACTCCTGCGACAAGCACTTTGGTTGTAACTGGAACTATCGGTTAATTTCAAGAAAAACGGCTCATTTTGGGCTGTTTTTCTACATATGAATACAAAATCAAGTGTTCATATAAGCAAACATTGTATATATTAAAGGTATTTTGTCGCATTTTCGTTTCATTTGTTGAAAGTTTTTAGAATTCATTTCAAAAACGTCAAGAAAAGTTTTTAAAAAAAGTTATAAATAATACTTGACAAACACATTTTCTTTTGCTATAATAGGTAGGCAATCAGCGATAATAACTTTTTCGAGATGTAGCGCAGTTGGTAGCGCGCATGCTTTGGGAGCATGATGCCGTAGGTTCGAATCCTATCATCTCGACCATAAAAACGGTGTACCCTTTGGGGTATGGCGTTTTTATTTTCGTGAATGGCGGTAAAACCTGCCTTTTGCGTTAGCAAAATCAGGTTCGCCTAGCGATAAGTGAC
>JAZSDJ010000005.1:0-11427 GCA_045531105.1 Eubacteriales bacterium
CGTCGCGTGACATTTGCGACTCTTGTTGTGCAAGGAATAGCGACCTCAATCGACGCACTCTCCGTTGGATTTACAATCGCGGAATATAACTTTTTCCCAGCGCTTGTTTGCGCTCTGATTATCGCCACGGTAACCTTTGGAATTTGTTTTGTTGGCGTGTATATAGGCGAAAAAGTCGGCGAAAAATTCTCAAACAAGGCAACCATTATCGGTGGCGTGATACTTATAGTTATAGGAATTGAGATTTTTATAACAGAAATTTTATAAACGCGGAGCGCGTTAAATCGCTCCGCTTAATGCGTTAGCACAGAATATATATCATAACGAAAGGAGAAGCCCGATGAAATTTGAAGTAATTGGAATGAGTTGTAGCGCTTGTGTAGCCCGAGTCGAAAGCGCGGTGTCGGGCATTGAGGGCGTTGAAAAATGCTCTGTAAATCTTCTTACAAATTCAATGATTGTCGAGGGAAATGTCAGCGCAGAAAGCGTGATTTTGGCAGTTTCCAAGGCTGGCTATGGCGCTATTGAGAGCGATGAAACAGTGGAAATCGACAGCACCAAATTTGAGGACAAGGAAAGCCCAAAACTCAGAAAACGACTGCTTTTGTCGCTTGGATTTTTGATAGTTCTTATGTATCTGTCAATGGGGCATGTAATGTATGGTTGGTATTTGCCCGAATTTTTGAAAAGCCCCATAACGATTGCGAGTCTTGAACTCGTTTTGGCGCTTATTGTAATGGCGATAAATTGCAAGTTTTTTATAAATGGCGTAAAGGGAATTATAAATCGTTCTCCGAACATGGACACACTTGTGGCACTTGGCTCAGGCGTTTCGTTCTTTTATAGTCTTTATTTGTATATTGAAATGCTTTTTGCAACGGACAAGCATCACTATCTTCACGAGTTTTATTTTGAGAGCGCGGGAATGATTTTGACCTTGATTACCATAGGTAAATTTCTTGAAGCAATCGCAAAAGGCAAGACAACCTCTGCGCTTCGTTCGCTTATGGACATGAGTCCAAAATATGCGACAGTTCTTGAAAATGGCAAAGAAAAAATCATAAAAGCGAGCGAATTAAAACCGAACGATATTTTCATTGTAAAAAATGGCGAAAGAATACCCGCTGATGCAGAAGTTTTAAGTGGAGAAGCAAGCGTTGACGAATCTTCGCTCACAGGCGAGAGCAATCCCTCTGACAAGGTGGTTGGCGACAAGGTAAGCGCCTCGACAATTTGTACAAGTGGATTTATCACTTGCAAGGCAGAGCGCACAGGCGCGAATACCGCTTTTGCACAAATAATTAAAACAGTAACAGAAGCCACCTCTACAAAAGCACCGATTGCTAAAATAGCCGATAAAGTGTCGGGGATTTTCGTTCCAAGTATAATGCTTATTGCACTTTTTGTTGCAGGAATTTGGCTTATTATCGACGGAAATTTTGGTGTAGCAATACAAAGGGCGATATCGGTTTTGGTAATCAGTTGTCCTTGCGCGCTTGGCCTTGCTACTCCTGTTGCAATAATGGTTGGGAGTGGTGTTGGAGCGAAACGCGGAATTTTGTTCAAAACCGCCGAAATTCTTGAAAATACAGGAAGAACAAAAATTGTCGCACTTGATAAAACAGGGACGATAACGAGCGGAAAAATGTCCGTTCGAGAAATAATACCCGAAAAAATCAGTTCTGAGGAACTTGTTTCCTTGGCATATAGCCTTGAAGAAAAGAGCGAACACCCCCTCGCTGTCGCTATTGTGAATTATGCTATCGAAAAAGGCATTTTGAAAGAAGAAAGCACCGAGTTTCAAACTCACGCAGGAGCGGGCGTTACAGCGACGATAAACGGGGCGAAAATTGTTGGTGGAAAGGCGGATTTTGTATCAAAATTCGCACACATTTCCGAACCTTTTGTTGAAAAATCAAACGAATTGGCGAGTGAAGGGAAAACACCGCTTTTCTTTGCAAAAGACGGCGAATTTATAGGAATTATCGCGCTTTTTGACACTGTAAAGCAATCGAGTTATCAAGCGATAAAATGGCTAAAAGAAAACGATATTCGCACCGTTATGATAACGGGAGATAACGAACGGACTGCAAACGCTGTTGCAAAAGAGGTTGGAATTGACGAAGTTGTAGCGGGAGTTTTGCCAAGTGGCAAGGAAGAAAAGATAAGAGAACTTATCGCCCAAGGCAAGACACTTATGGTTGGTGATGGTGTAAATGATGCCCCTGCCCTTGCAGTAGCGGACATTGGCGTTGCAATAGGCACAGGCACAGATGTTGCAAAGGACACGGCGGAAGTTGTAATTATGAAAAACGACCTTGTTCAACTTTGTGATGCGATAAGGGTTAGTAAAAAGGTTCTTACGAATATAAAGCAAAATCTTTTTTGGGCGTTTTTCTACAATATGGTCGCAATTCCGATAGCGTCGGGCGCTCTTGTAGGAATAGGAATAACGCTTAGTCCTATGATAGGCGCGCTTGCGATGAGTTTGTCGAGTTTTTGTGTTGTGACAAATGCTTTAAGATTGAATTTCTTTAAACCGATTAATAGAGATAATGAACAAATAGAGGAAGGGGAAGACGAAATGGTAACGGTTATTAAAGTCAGTGGAATGATGTGTCCACATTGTGAGGCAAGAGTAAAAGAGGCACTTGAAAAAATCGAGGGCGTTGAAAAAGCAACTCCAAATCACAAAAAAGGTATTGTAAAAATCAAATTTGACGCACCTTGCGAGGTTTCAGTTTTGAAAAATACGATAATTGACGCAGGTTATAAAGTAGAATGAATTTGTGCGAAAATGACTAAAAATTGCCCTTTGTTGCTCTTGTGACACGGGGGCTTTTTTTAGTTCACAATTTATTAATAAGGTTGACAGTTGTTTGGCAAAATGCACAAAAAACGGAATTTTCGGGCATTAAATTTATCGAAGATTTTGTGCAATTCTACGAAAAACCTCGGTCAAAGGCGAACTCTGTTGACTTTTTTTATTCAAGGGTATATAATAAAAGAGCAAAATAAAAAAATACTGCGAAAGCAGATTAGCAAGGAGTTTTATCAAAATGAAAAACACATTTAAAGTTTTGATGTGCATTCTTCTCGTGCTTTGTTGCGTATTCGGCGGACTTATCGCTTGTAACAAAGATACCGAAGAAAGTTCATCAAGCAGTAGTGGTAATAATGAAGAAATAGAAGTTCTTCTTATCTTCGATTACAGTGAGTATGAAAATGTCGTATGGGATGAAGATTTCGACGAAGAAATGATTGTTATGGCTGGCGCAAGAGTTGGCGATTTCCCAAAACCAAAACTTGCAGGACATACTTTTGATGGTTGGTATGAGGACCTTGAAGATTCTGATACAAAACTCAGAAAGACAACAAAGTATGACGGCGATGAAACAGAAATCACACTTTACGCTAAATTTAAAGTTGCAAGCGATGATAGTGGAGACGATTCAGGTTCAGGCGACTACAACTGTGCAAAAGGTCTTCACAACTGGGAAATTATAACAACCCCAGCAACATGTGATAAAGCGGGTACAAAGACAAAGGTTTGTCGTCTTTGCCACGATGAAGAACCAGACGCTATCTATTCATCACAAAACAAAGCGCTCGGACACCAATGGGTTGAAGACGGCGCTATTGACGATGGTGGTTGGGAATATGTTGCACTTGCAAGACAAAGAACTTGTAAGAGAGAAGGCTGTGAACACTTTGAGTCATTCCAACTTGAAAACCTTACATCACAAGCAAAATTGAATGTACAACTTGATGCGGGTGCTTGGCCAGGAACAGCGGAATGGCCTGCTAACCTCACTGACAACAAGTGGGACACAGGTCCTAACGGAAACGGATGCGCTCCTAAGGGAGGCGGACCTCTTACAATTACATTCCTCTATAACAAAGCGGTAGAAATTGACCAAATCGCTATTTCTTGCGTAGGCTTGGGAGATGAAAAGTTTAAGATTGAAGTTTATCTTCAATATGCTGATGAAAACGCATTTGGCGACACTGCGGTTCATACAGGAACTATTTTCTCAACAAATGGAACAAGAGAAACCGCTTATATAATTGACCGTTCACATGATGATAGAAAAATCACAGGTATAAAGATTGTACAACAAACAACTTCAAACGGTTCTGAATATTGGAGAGAGATTGCGATTGCTCGAATTCCTGACGAGGAATAATTTTATTTGAAAATTAACCCCCTCGACACAAAGAGGGGGTTAAATACACATAACCCAAAATACAAATTTATAGTGGGTTGGATTTTATCACTTGAAATGAGTTAGATAGAGTGTTACCTGCTAATCTAAAAGAGGCAAATTATTTATGAAAAGAAAAATTTTAGCAATTCTTGCTTTAATTCTCTGTTTTGTACTTATGTTCGCTTTCGTATCTTGTGGTGGAGACGAAGAGGAGTCTTCAAGTAGTTCCTCAACTCCAACAAGCAGTGGTGATGACGGTGAAAACGAAGAATACTATTTGGTATCGTTTGACCCTAACTACGAGGGCGCAACGCCTATTGAACCAAGAGAAATTGAAGCAGGAAAAAAGGTTGGAACGCTCCCAGACCTTACAGATGCAAGAGATGGCTGGATTTTTGAAGGCTGGTATTTGGAAGATGTTAAATATACCTCTTCAAAGAAAATCACAGAAGACATCACTCTTGTTGCAAAGTGGACAGAAGAGCCACCTTGTGACCACGCCATAGGTTATGCAAACGCATATCTTACAGAGGCAACTTGTACAGAACCATCAATTCTTACTCAAATTTGTAAGAATCCAAGATGTAAAGATGTAAAAACGATAGAACTTGAACCTGCTCTTGGACACGATATGAGAACAAGAGAGCCTGTTCCTCCAACTTGTGTTGCAGCGGGCTATCAAAAGAAAGAGTGCATTCGTCCAGGATGCCCACACGAGGAAGTTACCCCTGGCGATCCAGCAACAGGCATTCACGACTTCCCAGATGCATGGCAGACTATAAGAGCCGAAACTGACTATTCTTTCGGTCAATATAGACGCGGATGTAGAGAATGTGGTGAACTTGAATACAAAGATGTTGAACCTAAAAAGTATGACGAATTTGACAGCCTTCCTATCGAAAATGTTGTAGTAGGCGGAAAGAACTATGTAAACGTAGTAGGAACAGGTACAGCGTTGGCTTCTTCGCTTTATAGAAACACAGTCGCATTGAATGCGATTGACGGCTCGCCAACAACATTCTGGCGTGCAGATACGCTTGTAAACAAAGAAACTTTTGTAGGCGACACACTTCAAATTTCACTTGCAACAATATACGAAGTTGCAAAACTTGAATTTACAATTCCTAACTACTGGGCTTGGAAACTTGGTGAAGAGTTCACAGTTGAATTTAAAGTTGAAATTTTTGACACAGAAGCAAACACTTGGGTAGATATAGGAACTATCTCTGATAGCGATATTGAAGACCCTATGTCAAAAAATGCAGTAATTGATGTTAACTTGCCACAGATTTACAAAACCGACAAGGTGAAATTGACAGTTACACACGCAACCCGTTATTCACCTGCTATGATTTATGAAATCAAGGTATTTGGATTGGTTGAGGACTTTTATAGAGCGCCACAATCTATTGCTCCTTTGGCAACTGGACAAATCACAGGTTCTTATAACTCATGGGTAAATAGTAGTGCAGCGAACCTTCTTGACGGAAATCCTGACACTTCATGGTGTACTGACGCTCGTGTTTGGTTTACCTCTTTGATTTATGGCGAATCTACAAACAGCATTACAAACGGCGCTGTTGATTATGGTGTAAAGAATAAGCAAACAGTAAGCCAAGTTGTTGTTACAGCGGATGTTTTGGCAGGTGAAACTATTGATGTTCGCATTTGCCGTGCTTGGAGTGAGCAAATTTTCGTAAACAAGCAAGTTCAATCAACCGATGAACAAGGAAATCCATTGTTCGACGAAGATGGCAATCCTATCATGGAAAATGTCAAGGACGAAGATGGCAATGTTGTTCAAGTTCCTAAAATGAAACAAAAGGTTGACGCAAATGGCAACCCAGTTGTTGATGGCGATGGAAATCCAGTAATGGAAGAAGTTTGGGAAGACAGAACCCAATGGGTTTCTTGCGGAAAAATTACTGTTGCACAGGGTGACAGTGGCTCTTACACCTTTAAACCAAAAGTTAAAAATGACAAAGGTGAATCGGTAGAAACAACCCTTACTGACGTAGTTTTAGTTCGTGTTGAAGTTGACAATTATGGTGTTGATGAAAACAAGGACGACCATACTATAACATCTATGACTATAACCACAGGTTCGGGCGCAACAACATATCAAAGAGACGACCTTACTTGGACTTATAGAAAGAAAGTATATGCAACCCTTACATTCGCACAACCTGAATATATTGCATATCTTGATATCTCATGCAATAAAGACGTTGGAAGAATTATGTCCGTTCAATTCTGGGTAGATGACCCATCTAACGAAAGAGGCGGATACTGGGAAGAATATTCAAATATAGAAATTTTTGAAAATTCCGCATTGGGCGGAACAGCAACCTTTACGGTTGACGTTGGTTCATATCAAACTAAAATCAGATATGAAATCACAAAAGAACCAGCGGTTTTCGGTGCTTACATTCTTGATATAATCCCGTACACTGTTGCAGAAATTGCAAAAGAACTTCCAAAGGGAGAAGGTTGTTTGCATCAATATACAGAAGAGGAGCCTTTGAAAATTGTTGCTCCAACTTGTACAACAGCGGGTTATTCTGAATTTAAGTGCTTCTTCTGTGACGCAACTTGGAAAACAGACGCAGTTGATATGACAGGTCACTTGTGGGACCAAGGAACAGTAGGCTCTGAGGACAGAAACAAGGTGCTATACTATTCTTGTACCGCCAAGGATTGCGGAACTCAAAAAACTGTTGTTACCGAATACAGAGTTGACGGACAAGAGGGAGAAAACGCATTCCTCGCAGTTCCGACAGTAACAAAATATTATCACAACGCACCTGGTGCATGGTCATTTACATTTGACGATGGTAACTATATCGACACATATGAATGGGTAGTTCCTGAACTTAAAAAGCGTAATTTCAAGGCAACAGCCGTAATTACCGCACAGTATTCTGGCTCTTACACTTATGAGTGGGAAAGATATATTGCCTCTGGTGTATTCGATATCGGTTCGCACTCACAACTTCACACGGGCGATTTTGCATCGGAAACTCTTGACGAGTCTGGTATGATGAAGGAAATTGACGCTGCGCACTATATGTTTGCAAGTTGGTTCCCAGGACAAAGAATCCTTGGATTTGCAACACCTAATGGCGCTACAGGTACAGGTACCGCTATTATGGTTAACGACCTTATGATTGGTGGTCGTAGTGGTGGTCAGGCAGGTATGTTCTGTGACCCTGATAAACTCTCAACAAGAGCGGATTGGGGTAACCTTCAATCTTATGTTACATTCAGAAGTTTGATATTTGATAAAGATCCAAAAAAAGCCGACATTGGAGATAACAATGGTCGTGGCAACCTTGCAACAGCAATTGAAAAGGTTGCAGCCGAAGGACTTTGGTCAATCGACTGTACTCATACAATCGACACGTCAGAAAAACAAAATGTTGAAGATAAGTTTAGTATCAGAAAAGAAACTATGATTCAAAAACTTGATTATATGGCTGAGCTAGGACTTTGGGTAGGCTCATATACACAAGCACTTCAATATTTGAGAGAAGCGAAGGTGGCGAGCATTGAAAACATGTCAATCGGCGAAACTGAAATTTCATTCGGTGTAACCGACGGACTTGATGATTGTATGTTCGTTCAACCTCTTACATTCAAGTTCAAACTCCCTGCTGGTTGGACAAATGTAAAAGTTACTCAAAATGGCGTTGAAATTCCAATGTATGAAGGAGACGATTACTCTCCAAACATGGAAGTAGATATGGCTTGCACTATCGTTGACGGAGTACTTTACTTTGACGCAGTTCCAGATGCTGGAACAGTTGTAATCACAAAGAAATAATTCTTTCTAAGATTGCAACGGCAACAGAACAAAATAACAAAAGCGCGAGAGCAATCTCGCGCTTTTTTATTAATTCTCGCTATGCGATAGAACCTGCAACACCCCATTAATTACACGCAGAGCGTTTATGAGTTGACGCGGTTAATCGCGCTGAAATTTCGCAACTTTCAGTGCTTTTTTTGTTGATTTTGTGAACGAAAGTTTAGTTATGTGAAAGTTTTGTGAAGATAGGTCGAAAAGAGGTTGAAGTCTATTGAAATCTTTCCTTTTCTACCATATAATGACAATGGGCAGGGGAAACTGGGCAAAAGCACCCACCTGCCAATCCCTAATCTCTAAATTCGGCCCCCGCTTTTTGGGGCTATGAAAAAAAGGAGGAATGACCTTTATTTTGGCTCTTAAAAGTTTGGGAGCGTCCCCCAGACTTTGGGCAATTTCCACAAAAAATAAGTCGCTTAGCCAAGACGAGAAATTCGTTTTTTGTGGAAAATGCCAAAAATCAACATAGTAGCGGCGAAAAAATTGTTTAAGGTTGAAAAAGTCAACACCGCGTGCTATAATATTAATGTATATAATTAGTTATTTTATGACTGGAAAAGGAGTAACAAATGGATTTTAATGCAGCAATGAAACCTTATAAGGTTAAGTTGGTATTGGAAGCGTTGCTTAAAGCAATCGCAACCGGTGCATTTTTCGGACTTGCCGCTTCACTTGGACTTACAGTGTTCTTCAAATATGTTTTGTTTGATTTGAGCATGATACCAAAGATTGTAATCATTGGTGTAGGCGCTGCAATCGCACTTGGCGTCGGAATTACCACTTACCTCAAAAGATTTAGAAGAGGAGTTGACAAACTCGCAAGAAGAATTGACTCTCTCGGACTTGATGAACGTGTAACGACAATGGTTGAATATAAAAAAGACCGTTCATTCGTTGCAAGAGTTCAACGTGAAGACACAATGGATCGTCTTTCAAAATTAAATGTAAAACAACTTAGACTTAGATTACCAACAATAAGAATTATTTCTTGTGTTGCAATGTTCTTAGCAATAGTTTTCCTTCTCACTATCATTCCTGCGCCACTTACAGCGCTTGAAAGAGAAGAAAGAGAAGTAGCGGAAGAACTTGAAAGAATAAGAGAAGAACTTCACGCATTAGTAGATGCAAACTCAGACAAAGTAAAACAAGACTTTATTGATAGAGCGCATCTTCAAATTGACGAAAGAATGGACCAAATAAGAGATAGTGAGGAGTACACTCCAAACCAAAAACTCTTCTTGGCACAGTCAATGAAACAAAGAATCGAGGTTTCCATTGACATTCAAATCCAGATTTACGAAATTCGCGATATCATCGATAACTCTGGCACAGGTGAAAAGTTTGAGGCAATGCTTCACGAAATAGTTGACGCTCTCGAAGCAAGACTTGATGTAACAGAGTCTGATGTTGAAAAATACGAAGACATTCGTGAAACAAGAAAAGAAATCGAGGAACTCATTAAGAAACAACTTGAAATGTTCGAAGAAACAAAAGAGGACATGACTCAGGACAATGAGGAAGAAAAAGAAGAACTCGAACAAACTGAAAACGAAACTCTTCAAGAAATCGTAGATGCGATAGAAAAAGTTGAACAGGCTGAAACAGAGGAAGAAAAGGAACAGGCAAAGCAAGAACTTCAAGATGCTATGAACCAAATTCCTGAACTCGACAAAGACGAACTTGAAGACCTCGTTGAAGACCTTGAACAAGCAACTGAAAATATGCCTGACACATCAATGAAAGATGTATTCGAAGACCTTAAAGAAAATATTAAAGAGGACCTTGAAAACTCTCAAACTGATGCAGAACTTAAAGAAAACGTTCAAGAGAGCGTAGACCAAGCAAATAAGGACCTTCAAGACGTTCTTGAAAAACAAGATAAATTCGAAGACCTTAAAGACGCTATGGACCAATACGAGAACGCAACAAATGAACAACAAAAGCAAGAAGCGATGGACAAAGTTGAAGATATCGTAAACGATATGAAAGACGACGTTCTCAATTCTGAAAACGAACAACAAAAGCAAGACAAGGTTGAGGATTACAAAGACGCTCTTGAAGACATTCTTAATAAGAGTCCTGAAAACGATTCACAACTCAACGACGCCATGGAAGACTTGAAGAATGAACTTGACAAAATTCAACAATCCATGCAAACAGGCGAACAGATGGACAAAGAAATCGAAGACGCGTTTAATGACTTCCAACAAAATGTTCAAGACTCAATGGAAAATATCGAAAACCTTGAACAAACAGGTCAAGAAATCACTGATAAACTTGACAAGGTTGAAGAAAATCTCGCTGGTGACCAAAAGTACACCGACGACATGATTGATGATATGAGAGACCAAGTTAATAACAACGAAAATCTCGACAGCGAAGCAAAAGACGAGATGAACGACATTATTGACAATCTCGAACAAAACATCGACCAAGCGAATAAAGATTACAATGATCAAAAGAATGATCCTAACAATGAAAAGAGTGAGGAACAACTTGATCAAGAAAGACAAGACGCTATTAACTCGGCAATTTCGGACGCAAAAGACCAGTTAGATAAAGCGGAACAAGAAAACCAAGAAAGACAAGACCAAGCCTCAGACGCAATGAAGGACAACGAAACCATGAAGGACGTTGCCGACGCACTTGACAAGGCTGAAAACGCAGAAACAGACAAAGAGTTTGACGATGCGCAAAAAGAACTTGATGATGCGTTTGAAAATATGAAAGATTCTTACGAGAACCTCGAAGGTGAGGAACTCGATAAACAACTCGGCGAAATCTCAAAAGATATGCAAGAAGCTGCGGATAAACTTCCAGAAGACAACGAATTCAAGGAGAGCCTTGAAAACGCTGCTGACAAAATGGAACAAATCTCAAAAGACAATCAGATGAGCGACGAGGAGAAAAAAGAGGCCGCTAACGAAGTAGTTGACCAACTCAATAAAGACTTCCAAACAAGTATTGAGCAAAATCAAACTTCTGAGCAAATGAAGGATCAAATGCAACAAGCACAAGACCAAATGAACAAGCAAGAAAGCGACCAACAACAAGAATCTGACCAACAACAAGAGTCTGACCAAAAGCAAGAGAACCAAGAAAGCGAAAGCAAAGGCGAACAAGAGAAACCACCGGAAGTTCCAGAAGAAGACGAGGAACTCAAAGGTGAAACGAGCGATGGTACAGGTTCAAGTGTTGTAAACGGAACAGTTTGGGATCCTAACGAAGGTGACGTAAGCATTGAAGATTACATCAATGGCGGAGACGGAAACCACGTAAGCAACCAAATTGACAGCAACAGAGGAGATTCAGATCTTTCTTCGGAAGACCAAGAAATCAACAACAACTGGATGCAAC
>JAZSDJ010000101.1:0-4093 GCA_045531105.1 Eubacteriales bacterium
ATAAGCCGTTCCTGTTATTGTATTGTTGTTTTGAGCGCCTGTCGCTTTGATATTCACGCTTGGCGCATAGCCAACAAATCCACCAACGCATCTTCCTCCACTTACATCAGCCTTGTTTTCGCAAATAGTAAGGGTTGTAAGTCTTTGCGCTTTACCAATAAGTCCACCTATGTCGTAGCCTGTTGAACTACCTGTAATTTCGCCCTCGTTCACAAGAACGGACATTTCAAAATACGAATTGTAGTCATTATATTTGTAATTTTCATAAAAAGCGTAAACTTCTCCGAAAATTCCACCGACGTGGTTATCTCCCGATACAGTGTTTTTGTTAGTATTTTGAGTTACAATATAAGTAGCGTTACTTCTTACACAAGTTATATAACCTGCAACACCACCGACATGTAGTCTACCGACAACGATGCCCTCGTTTTTATTTCCGTCAATTACTCCGTTTTTGTTTACAAGAATACTACCAACCAAGCCACCAACTCTTTCAGCGCCTGTTACGCTCGCTTGGTTAGTACAGTTCAAAACTTTTCCGTTTTCACTGTTATAGCCGACAAATCCACCAACAAAATTGTAATATTCGGGATTGATTACTCCACTTACTGTAACATTTTCAATAGTTCCACTGTTTGTTCCTGCAATAATTCCCGCTTTTCCTGCATCTCCACGAGCGGTAACATTTGCATTTGTAACCATCAAATCCTTTACAGTGCCTTTGAGTTCTTTAAACAAGCCTATATTTTCAATATTCAAAGCATCAATTTTCAAATTAGAAATACTTTTGCCGTTGCCGATAAGCGTTCCTGTAAAGTTCTCAATAGGTGTCCAGTTTTCAATGCTTGAAAGGTCAATATCAGTTGTAAGAACATATGTTTTATCGCTATTTGAAAGTCCTTGCAATTTCTCCGCTGTATCAACCTTGTTTATATAATAATAGTTAGGATTTCCTATGCTTTCCTTGCTGTCCCATTCACAAATATAATAACAGGTTTTTTCTCTGTCGTCCCAACCGAAATTATATTTATTATTCCAAATTCCACCAACGCTTGCACTGTTGTTTGGCTCATTTTGTGACCAATAAGTAAACGAAAACTCCTCACCTGTAACCCAACTCCAACCGCTATCTTTCTTTATAAGTCCGAGATGAATTGTATCAACCTCGCTTGTTGGAATGTTGTATTTTTTTATAAGGTTAATGATGAATTTGTTCTCATCAGCAGAGCCAACTGTTGCCAAGTGTCCACCCATGAGTTCGCACGAAGTTTCCGCATCAGCCCAAGAAAGTTTTTGAGCATAAAGCAAGTAGTAATGCCCGTTGAAAACATATACTTGTTGATTTAACGCCTCAATCGTTTCTGTTGTGAACTCATATGGTTCTTCGGAACTTTGAGTTTCTTCTTCATTACCACAAGAAGTTATGCAAAACACAACACAAAGTGAAAATATTATAAGCAAAACAGAAAATAATATCTTTTTCATTTTTTCTCCTATTTGTTATATTATTGAGTTACTAATATTGGGTTTGTGTCTATTGAATAAGTGTTTCCTACTTTATCAATCGCTTTTATTGTGTAAACCACCCTGTTTCCCACTGAAAAAGTTCCACTTTTCAATACAACCTCAACATCTACATCTTCACCAAAATCATCTTGTGCAACTATGCCCAAAATTTCTTTTGCCTTTTCACAAGAAACAGCGAAACCGCCATCCGCTGGCAATTCGCTACTAACAATTATAGGTGTGTTTCCACTTCCGCTGTGAGATTTTATCTTTATATAGTATAAAGTTCCAGCAGTTACAGAATATGAAATGTTTACGTCGGCACTGTTTGCTGTGTCCGAAACAAGCGATGCCTTTGCACTGTTTAGCAAATAACCATCAACATCTCCCGAACCTCTTGTTGTCTTTATAGTTATAGTTCCAGAGGTCAAAGGCACAAAAGCGAAACACTTTTCCTGTGACGAAGAAAACGACTCTGTATGAGTTACATTTGGAACTAACGCTGTATAATCAACAGAAACCCACTTAGCATACAATGTAAAACTTTGAGTTACTTCCTTTGTAAAATCATAGGGTTCACCTTCACACGAAGGGGTTGTGTACCAGCCAGCGAACGCATAGCCCTCTCTTGTTGGAACTGTCGGGTATTTTAACGTCGAACTGCTTGTAACCGTTTGGCTTGGAACAGATACACCTGATTCGGTCGTGTCAAAAGACACGACCGAACTAATATATGTGGGATCTGTTTTAACTGATACGGTTGTCGCTGTTTGAGTTATTGTTGGAGCGGAATAAACCCTGATTCTGAAACAACGAGAATCTATGTTTTCATAACTATCAGCAAACCATACTTTTAATACTATTGTATTACCTGCAACTTGTTCGCCTTCGACTACCATCATAGTGCCACCACTGAGGCTTGCTTTTGTGATATAGTCAATCGCGCTAACATCCAACACTAAGGCTAACTCGTCTGTTTCTTTAACATCGTATATGTTGAGTTCGCCAATTTCCATAACACCCTTTGTAGTGCCTGAATATGTGCCGATAAATCTAATATAAGTTGCGTCCTTGTTTCCAGTGTTTTCGGAAGTTCTAATTGTTGTGGTAGTTCTTGTTTGACCGATAAAACTACCAACAGTTGCATCAGTTCCTACAACATTTGCTGAGTTTTTAGATGCAGAGATTTCAAAAGTGGTATAAGAATAGCCAACAAGTCCACCAACACAACTCGTTCCGCTTACATTTCCTGAGTTTTTGAAGTTGTCAATCTTGCTTGCATTGATATAACCACAAGAACCACCGACATATTTTACACCCTCAACGTGTCCAGTGTTTGAACTATCGAGAATGTTTCCGTCTGTTCTTCCAGAAATACCGCCTGTGTAGTCTTTACCTGTTACATTTCCAGTGTTGCAAGAGTTGCTGATAACCCCTGTTGAACGACCACAAAGTCCACCTACGCATGCGCCAATTCCTGAAATATTAACTGTGTTCTTTCCGTTGTTTATTGCAGTACAGTAGCCTGCAAGACCACCTATGTATGAGTATGCAACACTACTTTCTGTAACTGTTGAACTTGCAACAATTACACCGCTGTTTTCACAATAATAAAGTGTTGCGCCCGAGCCATAGCCGACAATTCCACCGACATACGCCTTCGCTTCTACTTTGTTTTTGTTAATCGCTTGTCTTATGTTCGCTGTTGTACGAGAATAGCCAACATAACCACCAACATACACATCGCCCTTTATATCGGCTTTGTTTTGAACACCTGTAATTTCAATCGTGTTGTATGAATAACCCACGATGCCACCTGTGTAGTTTTTACCGATAACAGCGCCTGCGTTTACTGCACCATCAATTTTTGATGCGTTGATATGGCCGACAATTCCACCCGTGTAAGCATCGCCTGTAACCGCGCCATTGTTTTCGCAATCCACAACATTTCCAGTTAATTGTCCCGCGATACCACCTGTGTAATCTTTACCTGTTATATTTCCATAGTTTGAGGAATTGTTCATTGAATAGCCATATCCACAAAGACCACCAACACGCGCGCCAATTCCCGAAATATTAACAGTATTTTTTCCGTTATAAATATATGAGCAATAACCTGCAAGACCACCTATGTATGAGTATGCAACGCTACTTTCTGTAACTGTTGAACTTGCAGTAATCGCGCCATAGTTTTCACAATAATGAAGAGTTGCGCTTGAACCCCAACCAATTATGCCACCAACATACGCTCTTGCTGAAATTGTATTATTATTTGTTGCGTTTCTAATAGTTGTTGTAGTACGAGCGCTGCCGATATAACCACCAACATAAATTTCGCCCGTTACATTCGCTCTGTTTGAAGAAGCAGTAACTTCAATTTGAGAATATGCGTAACCTGCAAGACCGCCTGTATAATCGTCACCATTAACAACTCCTTCGTTTATACAGTTGTCAATTTTACTTGCACATGTATAGCCTGCAAGACCACCTGTGTGGTTTTCGCCTGTTACATCGCCATAGTTGTTACTGCTGATTATATTGCCATTTGCATAACCTGCAAGGCCACCTGTTTGACCTTTTCCAGATA
>JAZSDJ010000040.1:0-3033 GCA_045531105.1 Eubacteriales bacterium
GCCGGCGCCGTTGTGCGTACCGAGGTCAAGCGCATCGCTTACTTTGGTCTTGCCCCGTCTGACGAGTAAACCCAAAAAGGTGCGGTATTGTTTCCGCAGTACCGCACCTTTCCCATTAGGAGGTATAAATGAAAGAAAGAATTGAAAAATTAATGACCTTGTTACAGGTAGATGAAGCCACCGCACTTGACATTATCAAAAGTGACGAGCGCATCGAAAAAGGCGAAAAACTTTTTGAATTATCTCCAACCCAAAAGAAAGCGGAAAAGCAAATGCGTAGCACTGGAACGAGAACGCAATACACCTTTACCACAAGAGAGCGCAAACCCAACAATGAAAAGCGAGAATTGCTCCAACTTTTGGAAAATGCGGTTTGCGGTGTAAGTGAAACTTTAGTCGAGGTGGTCAACCCCGAACGAGAATTGCTATTCGTTTACAAAGGTAAAAAGTATAAAATAGTTTTAAGTGCCCCGCGCAGTTAAAAAGTAAGTGGAGTAGAGAAATCTACTCCACTTTTTCAGCGCTTCCTGACCGAGGCCAGGAAGCGAATTTTAATAAAAAAATCAAATGCTAATTTTTAACTATCAAATTTTGCCAAAAAAATTTTTGAAAAAATTTCCTAAAACCCCTTGACAAGCAAGACACTTTGTGATATAATATAATCACTCCAAAAGAGAAAGGAAAGAGAAAAATGCATCCTATTTTAATTTTTGCAATCGCAACCATTGTCAATGTCACACTGTCCACTATTCGCTCTATCTGCACAATTAAGTGCGGTAAGTGGCTATCCGCCATTACAAATGCGGTCTGCTATGGCTTCTATCCGCTCATTGTAATGCTGACCGCAAAAGATACTGTCAGTATTTGGGTGAATATGGCAATCACCGCAATCGCCAATTTCATCTGCGTATGGCTTATCAAATTGGTAGAAGAAAAAGCACGCAAGGACAAATTGTGGCGAATTGACCTTGCTGTCCCTGCTGAAGAAACCGCCTTTATTCATCGCAAACTTTCCAACATTCCGCACAATTATACGGAGTGCGGTAAGTGGACTATGTTCAATTGCTACTGCGCCACGCAAAAGCAAAGTGCAGAGGTAAAAACTCTTGCTATCGCTATTGGTGGTAAATACTCGGCCTATGAAAGTGTACAACTGTAAAATTTATAAAAGAAAGGTAATAAAATTTTTAAAAAGGAGTAGAAAAAATGGTTAAAAATCCATTATGTTCCCATTGTAACACTGAACTTGAATTGATTGATACTTATGATATGGAATATGATGAAGAAAGCATAGTCCTTTATCAAGTAGGGCATTGTCCAAAATGTAATAAAGAATACCAATGGGAAAGTAGCGCTTGTTGTATACAATAGGCGAATACAGATTTAAGGGAGTGCTAAAGCACTCCTTTTTTTCTTTTGAGCGGTTCGCTTGCGAGCAAGCGAACCGATTTTTGTATTAAAATATATTTGTCAATTTTTGGCTGTCAAAATTTGTCAAAAAAAATTTTTAAGAAATTTCCCAAAAACCTATTGACAAATGACCTGCATTGTGATATAATATGTATTGTCAAGGGGACAAGCAACACCGCAAACCGCAAGAAAAAAATTAAAAAAATTTCAAAAAACCTCTTGACAAAAGCCACAAAGTGTGGTATAATATAAAGGCAGTAAGGGAGAGCGTACGGCTCCCAAGCGCAATATAAAAATAAGGCTCACAACCTACTGTGGAAAGGAAATGTATTATGGAAAAGAAAATGACTAAGAGAGAGATGTTTGAGGTCATCAAGGCCCGTCTTTCTGACCCTGCGGAAATTGAGTTTATCGACCATGAAATCGAGTTGCTCGCCAAGCGTGGGTCTGCTACTCGCAAGCCCACTCCCAAGCAGTTGGAGAACGCTGAAATCAAGGTCGCTATTCTCGATGCTATGGTCGAGGGTGAGGTGTATACCATTGGCAATCTGCTGAAAACCGTTCCCAATCTCCCTGAAGATTTTTCTTCTCAGCGCATGAGCGCACTCATCAAGCAGTTGCGTACCGAGGGTATGGTCAAGCGTGTCGAAATCAAGGGTGTCGCTCATTTCACCCTCGGCTCGGAGTTGGAGTAATTACTATGGGTGGGGTGGCTCATAACCACTCCACCCTCTCCAAGAGGGGAGATAGAATAATATGGCAGAAACGCAAAAAGAGCGCATTATGCGCATCCTCGGAGTGAGCGCAGAAGAGGCTGAAGCCATTATGCAAAGTGACCGAGCCATTGACCGAGGTGAGCGCGTAGAATTTGACTTGCCTCCAGAGCAGGAGAAACTTGCCAAAAAAATGGTCAATGTTCAAGAGCATAAGCGACCGACTGTATACAAGTTTGATAAGCGACAGCGCAAAGAGAATGTAACCAAGAAAACTATTGTTGACTTGTTATATAAATTTCTGTCCGAGAACGCAGAATTTGCTTTTGAAAATGTAACAATCACCAATAAGGAACGCCAAATCAGCTTTAGCGTTGGTGCAGATAATTTTGAGTTGACCCTTGTGCAGAAACGACAGCCCAAGAAGTGAGAAATATGACCAAAGACAAAGAATTTTTGTATGTAGGTCATTATATTGATACAGATGGGAACTATATTCTAAAAGTCGGCACAACCAATGATTTGCGGCGTAGGGCTTTGGAACATACTCGCAAATATCGCAAGGCCAAAGCCCACGCCCTTCCGCAAGACCAGCAATTTGTATACGATTGGTATACACCTCTATCCAAATACAATACTCTGCGGTATGAAGATAAAGTGCGGTCTCATTGGCAAGATATTGGAATTGGTGAGTTTGTCCGCAACGATAGATTTGTATGCGCTTCCAAACCTGCCCAAGTTACTGTAACAATTCGTAAAACCTACACTATAAACCTATAGGAAAATAGCCCCAAACCAATGGGGCTATTTTTCTTTTGAGCGCCCCGCTGTCAAGACCCCGGGGCGAATTCTTATATAAATTAGTCAATAGCATTTTTCACACAAAAATTTTTTAAATTTTAACTAAAAA
>JAZSDJ010000207.1:0-4039 GCA_045531105.1 Eubacteriales bacterium
AGAATAGCGATAAGGAAAAGACCGATAAGGGCAACCGCAGCAGTTTTAGCAGCGGCAACTTGTGGTAAACCATTACCAACATTGATAACTTGGCTGTTGTCCCATTTTGTGAAATCAACGAAACTAACTTGTGTAAATCCGTTTGTTACGATAATACCAGCGTTTTGGAAGCCGATATAAGCAATGAAAAGACCGATACCAACGGAAATAGCTCCTCTTACGGCAACAGGCATACCATCGAATACGAGTTCACGGAATGTTTTGCCTTTAATCTTAATAAGAGAAAGAGCAAGGAACAAAATACCAGAGATAAGTACCAAGAAGAATGCTTGTCCTGGTGTGAATGCAGCGGCATAACCTGCCCAACCACCGATAAGACCACCAAGCATTGAGTTAAGACCCATACCTGATGCTTGCGCGAGTGGCATTTTAGCAAGGAATGCCATCAAAAGTGTACCGATAACTGCACCGATAGCGGTTGCTATAAATACAGAAGCCCAGAACACTGTGCCCATATTGTTTTGACCAGCAATTTGATTTGGGTTAACAATCAAAATGTAAGCCATTGCAAGGAATGTAACAACGCCGGCAATGAGTTCTGTTTTGATGCTGGTTTCTTTCTCGACAGGGTCATAGCCGAGAAGTTTCAAGAATTTTTTCATTTATTTCCTCCTTTTTATGGCGCTACGCACCTATTTGTAATTTTATTTTAACATAAAATAAAATATTTTTCAATAAAATGTGACAAAAAATATAGAGAACTGTCAAAACATATAAATTTTGGATTATTTTTTAAAATATCAACATTTTTTTATCTTTTGTGATAAAATAAAAGAAGTAACACAAACGAGGTGCAAAAATGAAGAAGAGAATGGAAAAACTCCAAAAAAAGAATACAAAATTCTGGACGGATTTTAAGACATTTATCGCAAGAGGAAATGTTCTTGATTTGGCGGTTGCGGTTGTAATTGCCACCGCTTTTAATGCAATAGTAAATGGACTTGTTGATTATATCATCACACCGTTTATTACCTATATGACAAGTGGAGTGAGTATTCACGAGTGGGAGTATGTTTTAAGAGAAGAAGTTTTGAGCGCCGATGGTGTTGTTGAGGTCGCAAAAATTTCCATAAAATATGGACTTTGGTTGCAAACCATTGTTGACTTTTTAATTATTGCATTGTCAATTTTTATAGCGGTTCGTTTTATCAAGAACATTCAAAGAAAAATAAATGAGGAAGAACTCGCGGAAAAAGCAAAAAAAGAGGCTGAGGCGAAGAAAGAAGCGGAAGAAAAGGCAAGGCTTGAAAAAGAGCGTCTTGAAGCAGAGGAAAGAGCGAGAGTTCAAATGCATGAAGATATCGGAGCGCAAGCGGACCTCCTTGCAGAAATTAGAGATTTGCTAAAAGAGAAAAGATAAGAAAAAAGCAAGCACAAAAATGTGCTTGCTTTTGCTTTGACTTATATTATTTTTCTTCTGTTTCTGTGAATTCCAACTCGTCAATGTCATCAGAATCAACATTGCAATCCTCGCAAATTTCGCAAGCGCAATCGTCTTCGCACTCACAAACAGGTGCGTTTTCTTCGGCAGGGTTGAATTCGATATGAATGATGCAGTGCTTCTTGAAGAATTTATAGAAAAGTGCGCAAGCCCCTGCAACAGTAAGAGCAAATCCTGAGAAGAACAAAAATACTTTCATAAAGTTTTTCATAATAGTACCTCCTTATAAGATAGAAATTACTTTATATGCATAGTATATCACAAAAAAATGAAAAATGCAACTATTGACAAATAATTTTTACAAATATGCGATTGAATTTACAGTTATAATGTGTTAAAATATATATACAATTAAAATCAAGGAAGAAAATATGAATAAAAAAATATTAGGCATTGATTTTGGAGATGTGCGTACAGGTCTTGCTCTTTCTGACCTTACAAGAACACTTGCAAGTGGCGCAGGAACAATAAAAGGTGGATTTGAAACCACCGTGCAGGCATGTGCCGAGGTGGCTAAAAAGAACGATGTTGAAAAAATCGTTTTAGGACACCCGATAAATATGGACGGAAGTTGTGGGTTCAGAAGTGAAAAAATCAAGGACTTTGCAAAAAGACTCACGGAACTTACAGGACTTGAAGTGGTTTTATGTGACGAAAGACTATCAACCGCAAACGCGCATCAAATACTTAATTTAACTAACACAAGAGGAGATAAGCGCAAACGCATAATCGACGAAATGTCGGCATGCCTTATTCTCCAAAGTTATCTTGATAGAAAGGTATAAAATGGCAAAAAAACAAACTTGTGACCCTTGCCGTAAAAACAAGGTAGGTGGTCAAGCGGTAATTGAGGGTGTAATGATGAAGCGTGGCGAACAGACTGCGCTTGCAACTCGTTGCGATGACGGAACTGTTGACATCAAGAAGAACACCTTCACCCCCATAAAGAAGAAATACAAATTTCTTGGTATTCCAATTATAAGAGGCGTTGTTGGATTTATTGAGTCAATGATGCTTTCTTTTAAAACAATGAACGACTCAACCGAGGTTCTCGGCATTGAGGAAGAAGAAGGAAAGTTTGAAAAGTGGCTTAAAAAGCATCTGGGACTAACCCTTACTGATATCGTAATGGTAATCGGCATAGTACTTGGTGTCGGACTTGCTCTTGGACTTTTCTTTGCACTTCCCGCATTTGTAGCGGGACTTGTAAGCGACCATATTTACCCACTCAATGGCTATGCAAAGGCAGGAGTTGAGGGCGCTGTTAAAATCCTTATTTTTGTGGTTTACTTGCTTTTGATTTCAGGAATGAAAGATATAAGACGCGTGTTCCAATATCACGGCGCAGAGCATAAATCAATCGCTTGCTATGAGGCAGGACTTGAACTTACACCAGAAAATGCAAAAAAATGTACTCGTTTTCACCCAAGATGTGGAACAAGTTTTATGTTTGTTATGATTCTTGTAGGTGTAATTGTCGGTATGTTTTTCCCTGCGGAGTGGTTGTGGTGGCAAAGAACACTTGCAAAATTTGCAACACTACCTATCGTAATGGGACTTGGCTATGAGTTTATTATGTTTGCAGGCAAGCACGAAAACTTCATAACAAAAATCTTTTCTGCCCCAGGACTCTGGATGCAGAGAATAACAACAAAAGAACCAACCGAGGACCAACTCGCTATTGCAATTTGTGCAATCAAAGTATCAATGAGCGAAGAATTTCCTGACTTTGACCCGAGCGAGTATTCAATCCCTGTTGAAGAAAACCTTAAACATATCGCCTTTACAGGTCTAAATGAGAAGCAAAAGCAACTTCTTATCAAGAAACTTGAAAAGAAGCGTCAGCAAAAAATTGACGGAACTAATGATATTGAAGTTATTAAAGTTGTAGAGTTACCAAAAAATGAAATTTAATGAACTTACCGAAAAACTTCAAAAGGTTGGCGTAAAAGACCCAAAAACAGAGGCATATCTCATTGTAGAGCATCTTTTTAACACAAGCCGAGCCGAAGTTTTGCTTGATAGAGAAAAGGAATATGACAGCGAAAAACTCCTTGAAATAATTGAAAAAAGAATGAAAAAAATCCCACTTCAATATATCTTTGGCGAGTGGTATTTTATGTCATATTCGTTTCTTGTTTCACCGAGTTGTCTGATACCACGCCCCGACACCGAAATTCTTGTTTATGAGGCGATAAAACTTTTAAAAACAGGGGGAAGTGTCGCTGATTTGTGTACAGGAAGTGGCTGTATAGGCATATCTTTGCTTAAAGAAAGACAAGATATAAGGCGACTTGTCCTTGCAGATATTTCCGAGGGCGCTCTTTTAATGGCTGAGAGAAACGCGAAAAGGCTTGGCGTTTTTGAAAAATCAGAACTTGTTCTTTGTGATGTGACAAAAGAACTGCCACAGGGCAAGTTTGATATGATAGTTTCTAACCCCCCATACATTCCAAAAAAAGACATTGAAACTTTGAGTGACGAGGTGAAAAACGAGCCACATCTCGCACTTGATGGTGGAGAGGACGGGCTTGACAT
>JAZSDJ010000012.1:0-4463 GCA_045531105.1 Eubacteriales bacterium
CAGGGTGCGCTTTTTCAATTTCGTCAAATAACACAACACAATAAGGGTTGCGCCTTATCGCCTCACATAATTTGCCTCCATCTTCATATCCCACATAACCCGCAGGCGCTCCGATTAACCCTGAAACAGAGTGCTTTTCGCCATATTCCGACATATCAAATCTAACAAGTGAGTTATTGCTTTTAAAAACGAGAGAAGCAATTTCTTTCGCTAAATAAGTTTTTCCGACTCCCGTAGGACCAAGAAACAAGAAAGATGCGCAGGGGCGAGAAGGATTAGAAATTCCAAGCCGTCCTCTCTTTATTGCAGAAACAACGCGACAAACTGCATCATCTTGACCGATTACAGACTGTTTTAAAGAAACTTCCAAGTCTAAAAGGTCAAGATTTTCTTTTTTTTCAGAGTTGTTTATCGGTATTTTAGTTTTTGTAGATACAATTTTCCTAATTGTTTCCTCGTTCACGCATTCTTTGCAAGCATCATCAAGCCTACTTTTTCGTAATTTGTTTAGTTCAAGTGCCAAAAGTACTTCTTTGTCTCTTAATTCTGTTGCTAATGATAAATTACCATCAAGAATAGCGCTTTCTTTTTCTTCAACGCATTGACAAATTTCATTTTCGAGAGATTTTATATTTTCAGGAACAGAAGAAATGCTTGTTTTTAAACTTGCACAAGCCTCGTCAAGTAAATCAATCGCTTTGTCGGGTAGAAATCTGTCAGTTAGATATCTCTGAGATAATTTGATGCAGGCTACGAGCGCTTCGGGAGCAATTTTTATCTTGTGATGTGCTTCGTAATACGGGAAAATGCCTTTCAATATTTCAAGTGTTTCTTCCGCTGAGGGTTCTTCGACCATAATAGATTGGAAACGCCTTTCAAGAGCGGAGTCTTTTTCTATGCTTTTTCTAAACTCATCAATAGTAGTAGCACCTATGATTCTGATTTCTCCACGAGACAGAGAAGGCTTTACAATGTTCGAAGCATCAATAGCGCCCTCAGCCCCACCAGCTCCCATAATAGTGTGAACTTCATCGATAAATAAAATGATATTTCTGCTTGATTTTACTTCGTTTAAAATCGCTCTCATTCTTTCTTCAAATTCACCGCGATACTTAGTACCTGCTAAAACAGCAGATAAATCAAGCGAAACAATGATTTTTCCTTTTAACTCATCAGGAACTTCACCCTTCAAGATTAATTGCGCAAGCCCCTCTACAATAGCGGTCTTTCCAACGCCAGGTTCGCCAATAAGACAAGGATTGTTTTTTGACCTCCTGCAAAGAATTTGAATAAGTTGCAAAAGTTCCTTTTTTCTTCCTATAAGTGGGTCTAATGCACCCGAAAAAGCAACTGAATTTAAACTTTTTCCGTAAAGAGAAAGCGTTGGAGCGCCGATGATGTCATTTTTAACATTTCCGTTTGCACTTGATATTGCATCGCAAAGAGAATAAATATCGTTTTTTATACCTTGTGTCGATATTCCTATTGAAGATAGAACTTTAAATCCTGCACAATCAGATTCTTCACAAATGGCATACAAAAGATGCTCTGTTCCAACAAAATCCCCACCGAGTTTTTTTGAACAAGACACGGAATTTTCTAAAACTTTTTTGCAACGTGGAGACAGAGAAGAGAATAAAGTGTCACAAACACCTAATCCGCAAATCTTAGTCACTTGGTCATACATTTGAGAGTAAAGAGCACCTTTTTGGTCGAGAAGTTTAGAACCCACCCCATCGGTAGACATAATACCAAGCAATAAATGTTCTGTACCTATGTAGGTATGGCCCATGTTTTTTGATTGTTCTTTTGCGCGTTCAAGCGCTTCTTGTGCTTTTGGAGTGAAGCGATTTGTCATTGATATAATCCTTTCAATTCATATGTTCACAATATTTTAAATTCTATTGTGATATAAGGCATTATTGACAAAAAAACAATAAAAATTTCATCCTCTTTCCAAAATCACACTTTCGTATTCTTCAAAAATTGCTTCAAGCGTTGGAGCGTCTATAATTCCGTTATTTTCAAGTAGGTTTTTTTGCTGAAAAGCGCGGATTGCATTTTGCGTCTGCTCGTCATAAATTCCCGTGAAAGCAATTTCTCCAAATTCATCATAATGTACAGAAATTTGAGAAAGCATATATTGTATAACATAAATTATATCCTCTCTTTGATTTGGGAAAATTGCAAATTCTCCTCGGCTTGGTACAAGTTGAACCTTTCTAATACCATTTCTTTCAATTCTTGTACTGTTGTAGACATTGTGTAAAAGTTCCCAAGTTTCATAATCAACAATTCCGGTCGTTTCAAGACCATATTTAGATTGAAATTCAGCCACAGCGTCCCTTGTTTCGTTTTCATAAACACCACTTATAGGAACAGAAGAAAATTCATTTTCAAGAAGTTCTAAATCTCGTAATATTCGTTGTATTTGCATAATAGCAATACTTTCATCAGTTAAATCTATAAAAGCCATAACTACCTCATTCAATGTTGTAACCAGGAAATTGACCTTCGCTTGATAAATTGCCAAGCCTCAAATCCCTGTAAGTTTCAGTTATTATGTCCCAAAGTTGAGCGGAAACAATCCCACTTTCGTTAAGTCCAAAAGTTCTTTGAAAAGCACGCACGGCATTTTCTGTACCATTGCCAAAAACTCCGTCAACTTGAATTTTTGGTATACCTGTGTAGTAATTTGCAATGAAATTAAGATATTCTTGTAGCGCTCTTACTGCTTCTCCCTGAGAACCATTTCTCAAAACTTCTCCTGGGTAAGGGAAGACATCTTCACCAAAATAACCAGCAGGTAACGATTCTAAAATACCTAAATAAGCCCTATAAAGTTGGTCCCAAGTGGGGTAAGTAACGACACCTGTCTCTGTAATTCCGTAATTTCTTTGAAAAGCGCGCACAGCGTCTTCCGTGGCGCTTCCAAAGTCACCATCGATTGATATTATAGGTATTTCTTGTTCATAAGCGCCTATCAAAGAGAGCAGATATTGAAGTTCAAACACCTCACTTCCAGAATCTCCTAAACTCAGTTCCGTGTCAAAAAGCCTTGTGACCTCGTCAAGAGAAACCCCCTCAGACGCCAAATCGTTGAGTCGTTTAACAGCATTGAAAATAGCAATTATTTTATACCAAGTCGCTTTTCCTACAATACCATCTGGGGTTAGATTGAAAGCGGCTTGAAACTCTCTAACAGCGTTTTCAGTGCTTTCGTCAAAGACGCCATCTACGGGGTATATTTTTGGAATGGAAGGGTAGTTTTTTGATATGCGATTAAGCCTTGTTTGCACACTTTGTACGTCATTTCCTATCGCTCCAAGCGCTAAATCTCGCCCTGGGTAACTTGGCGTTCGTGTGCCTACGGGAGCGTTAGCGACAATTTCAATATCGTTACCATAATAATATTGTAAAATTTCAAAAGGGGTTAGTCCTTGCTCTGCAAGGGTAACAGTACCCCACTGTTCAAGCCCGTTGCATCTTATTTCACGCCCGTCGCAGTAAGCAGTAAAATAAGGCTCTACACTTCCAGAACGCACCACATAATCGTTGAATATTTCATCAACAATTTGCGAAATGTTCTCAAAAATATCTCTACCATATACAAATGATTGGTCTATGGCAATGGAGTTAGTAATGTCAAAATTATAACCACGTGAAGGGTAATATTCGGTGTAAATTCTGTTTAGAGTATAACTTATTTGAGCATAAATGTTCGCTCTTACGGCGCTTTCAGGCCATGTAGGGTAAATTTCGCTTGATGCAACATTTTTAATGTAATCAGCGAAAGGAACTGTAACATTTTGCGCATCCGAATCTGGTGCTCCTAAATGCACCGTTATGTATTCGGGAATAATAGGTAAAGTAGGCATAAATTCTCCTTGGTTGTTAAGGGTTTTACCCCTTGAACTCTGCGATGAATTCGCGTGAATTATAATTCAGTGTTTGGAATCGTAGAAAAACGATTTATTCCATCAGGCTCGAAACTTTCTGGCGAAGAGTTTTCAGAAAGAGGAATCAAATCAAATGGCAAAATAGAATGAACTCCTTCGAACATAGGAACTCTTGACCGACTTGCAGAGTAATAGCCATCAGCACTTACAGTCACATTGTAAAGTGAAAATGGTTCGAAATTTCCAGGGACGAGAGAGAGGTCCTTGCTTTTTGTTTCGAGCGCGACCTTTTCCGTTTGTCCAGCAGAATCAGTCCTTAAAGAGTAAATAACGCTGTTCTCATCACCTAATGGGTAAATATAAACTCTTGCATTTTCTATGGGTATTGCACCATTTGCCGTTTTTGCTTCTATTGTCAAAAAACCAATATTTTCTGTGCTTGTATCCGTAATAATCACCTCCATACTAATTACATATTATGCAAAAAAGAAAAAAAGGTCTTGAAAAAAATCAACATATATTGTACAATGTACAACAGTGAGTTCGAAACCATCCTCACTTAAA